>NZ_JBPEHH010000134.1:0-8642 GCF_054177595.1 Haladaptatus ordinarius
AGAGCGTGCTCGAGGAGGTCGCTCAACAGGGCACCAAGTGCCGGTGTGAACCGGTCGTAGAAGCTGGAGCGAGCAACGGTCTGGTTGGTCGCGGCGGCGTAGGCCCGCTGAAACCCGGCGATAGTACGGGCTTCGCCGTCGACGGCGAAGCCCATGATGAGCGTCCAGACAAGCATCGTGATGTCGATTGTCCGGTGGCGTTGGACGACATCGCGCTCGCGCGCGATGTCTTCGATAAGCGCTACTGGAAAGAGGGAAGTCAGTCGCCGTCGTATGAGTGTTGGAGAGAGTTCTGTTAGCACAACCTCTCTCTACGCGGTTTCTGAAGATAACCTTATCAAGACAGCACCATCTGCCGGTTTCGCTCCTTAACCGAACACGGATGCTCTGACACCCAACACGACGCGTTCGTACACGTAAACGTGCCCTGGCGCGGGCGAGAGCCTTGATCGCCGCATGCGTGGCATGTTTTGGACGTGTACGCTGGATTTACCGTCTCGACGGGAATCCCGTGTTCCGCCGCTTTGTACGTGATTTGAGCGTGGAGCTTGGCGAACGCCCACCCGTGCAACCGTCGATTCATGAACTTGCCATAGTCCATATTCTCACGAATGTGCTGGAGGTCTTCCAACACTAAGACAGGATTCTCGACGTCCCGGGCGTGGGAAACCACTTCTCTCGACACGGTGTCGATGAGATGGTCGATTCGTGCCCAGAGCTCGTCTTCAAATTCTTCGTCAAGGCGGTCTGCCTCGCGTCGTTGGAGGCGGTTGGTGGCCGTGAAGTAGGTTTTACGGAGGTGGCGGACTTCACGGCTCTCGTCGCTCCAGATGTTGGGTGTGGTCGGGGTGCCGCGCTCGTCACGGTGACACACCGTGGCTAAGGCAGCCTCCCCGATATCCACCCCAATCGGCGTCTGCTCACCCTGAACGCCGAACTGGATGGTTCGACTATCCGCGTCACAGCCACGTGAAAGTACCACTCACCATCACGCTCAATGAGTTGGCACTCGCCCATCTCCGCGTCGTCGTGGTACAGGGCTTCGAGCCAGTTCCGCTTGTTCGCAGGAGGTTGCGCAGGCAACCACAAGTGGTAGTCATCGTGGTGGGGAATTTTCACGTACCATTCAATGGCGTTCTGTGGCTTGTGGTCGAGTTGTGGCCCCTCGTTGGTGAACCGAACGGGATGCGTGCCCGGTTTAAGTTCACCCGCGTCATACGTGTCCTCGTCGAGCAAGTTTGGGACGTACTGTTTGAGGGCGTTCTTCGCGTACCCGGAGAGGTCGTAGTTCACGACCACGTCATTGGTTTTGGATTGCGTGTCGCAGTTATGATCAAATGCGTCGTGGAGCGCATTGTTGTACGCGTCGACGGTCTCACGGAGCTTGCACTATTTGTGCGCGTTTGGGTCAACAAGTTTGAGTTGGAGCGTCTCCGTGAGTTCCGCAGGCATGATTACTCAGTATTGGGGTCACTGGTTCGGACGATTTTCACGTCTGCGCCACGCCAGTCTTTGGGGACGAGGACGTGCGCGCCATTCCCCGTGGGTTTGACCTCGCCCGTGATGACTTCGTGACCGTTTATTTCGAAGCGATCCTTCATAACTCAGTTTATACATTGTTTCAACGTAAACGTTACGGCCGATGGAAATCCAGTTCTGCTGATATGCCTGAATTGCGGGGCTATGCCTACCGCTCGACCTCCGCCTAAAGACTGAGGTATGCGCTAGCGACCCATATCAGAGTCGTCACTCCAGACGCCTGCTTCGCAAGCGAGCGCACATGCAACATACAATATGTCGTCGGGGTCTGTCGCACCAATTGCCTTGTCGGCCTACTCAATGAACGGATAGAAGTCTGTAGCGGGGACGATGTCGATATATTGAACGAGTAGTTCGATGAACTGATTGTCTCGGTCCGCATCCATGCCGGATTTCTCAACGATGAGATCTTCGTAGTTCCCGATTTCCTCGTGGACAACTTCAGGAGTTAGAAGATCGGGTTCAAGTGTGACAATGAGTTCGCGTGTTTTCGAATTCGCGATGAGCGCAGAGATAACGACGTTGGCGTCGACAACCAGCTTCATTCGTCAGTACTACCTCGACTCTTCTTCGAAGGATTTGCGTGCACTCTGATTGATTTTTGCGGAGATTTCCTCGACATCCTCATTGGTGAGTTCACTGCCAACGGGGAGTTCGTCCATTAGGTCGAGCTTCTTGACCTTCTCTTTGATTGCCTGGCGAGTGACTTCACTCCAGTTGATTTCTGGATGGTTTTCCATTCGCTGCTTGAGATCATCATCGACGTTGACTGTGATCGTGGGCATACAGAATACTATGGGAACATAGAATACTGTGTCTCTCGGTCGGCGACAAGATATTCTCATGGCGATCCGTGAGTCTGAATTTCCTGTTGTGACCGCTCGATGGGTAGCGGGTACACAAACAGAACGGAAAACCGTATCCGGTGGCCACGATACTTGCCTGGTATGGGACTCCTCCAAGTCATATTGTGTATCACGGGCGTCAGACACGACTACGGCGACGTGCACGGCGGGATGAAGCGGTGTCGGAACTGCGGGAACGTCAAGGAGACCGAGTAGCCTGCGGAACAGACAGAGAGCCATACACGCCCTCGAGGCAGGCTCGTCACACCCCGAACGATCGCCACGGTGCGCTCGCAGTCCGCCTCGGTGAACTACCCCACCCTACCGCTCGGGCTGACGCCCTCGCGCTTGAGGGTGGGGCTTCCTGTTTCCACGACGCGCTTCTTGATACCGCGAGAAAGGATGTTCCATGCCGCGTTTGCGTCTCTATCCGCCTCGAACCCACACGCCGGACAGGAATGTTCACGAACCCACAACGGCTTCTCCGTCGAAACGCCACAGGACGCGCACTCCTTGGTCGTCCCTCTCGGGTCAACCGCGACGAAGTGCGTCCCTTCACGTTCGCACTTGTATTCGAGCATCCGCAGGAACGTCCCCCACGCCGCGCCTGCTCGATTCCGGGAATTGCCGGGGAGTTCGACCAAGCCCTTCGCGTCCAAATCCTCGACCGCCACCAAGTCGTACTCGGTGGCGTAGTGGTTCGACAACTTGTGGAGGAAGTCTCGTCGCTTCCGTTTCAGGTCGGCGTGGCGTTCGGCCACGACTTGCCGTTGTTTTTCCCAATTCGCAGAGCCGTGTTCCTTCCGTAAAAGGTCGCGCTGGGCGCGTTCCAACCGTTCGCGCCCGTCGCTGAAGTCGGGACTCTCGATGGCACATCCGTCGGTGTCGTGTGCGTACTTGAGAATCCCCACGTCGATGCCGACGGTCTTCTCGGGATGTTCTGGTTTCTCGGGCGTGGCTTCGTCTACGTCGATGCCGAACGTGGCGTACCATTCACCAGTGGGTTCTCGTTTGACCGTGACCTGTTTGATGCTCGTGTTCTCGGGAATATCTCGGTGGAGGTGAATCGGAACCTCTCCGATTTTGCTCAACCACAGGACAGGCCGACCACTCGTATTCTTGAGTTTGAAGCCGGATTGGTTGTAAGTGAGCGACCGATACTCCCGAGGCGGTTTCCACTTGAGCATCCCCATGGCACGCCCATTTTCCTTCTGTGCTTTGAGCGTAGAGAGGTTGTCGTAGACGCGCTTGACGACCATCTGGAGTACCTTCGAGTGAACGCCTCCGAGGTCGTCCCACCACGATTTGAGGTCGGGGAGTCGCCCCTGCACCTCGTAGCGGGCGGGGATGTCGTCTGCCTCGTTGAGCAGGTAGAGAACGTGGTTGTAAAGTTGCCTACAAGTATTGACGTGGTGCAGAAGCGTCTCACCGATGTCTTCTGGCGGGTTGAGTCGATACTTGTAGTTGTACTGCATATCTTACTCGTCTGAACTGGGTTCGGAGACGCGGACGACTTTCACGTCGGCTCCGCGCCAGCGTTTGGGAACGATGACGTGGGCACTATTCCCCGACGGTTTTGCAGTCCCGTCGAGGACTTCTTCGCCTTTGATTTCAAATTTATCCATCACCGATGTATAGACTATGGATATACATAAAGGTAGCGGTGGGCCTGTGGACTGAGCGACGAACGTGTTTGAGAACTGTGCGGCGCTGTATCCCCTCCCTACTGCGCTACTCGGTCGCTTCGTTCCCTGCGTTGCTCCTTGAGGAAGGGGACTTAGCGCCTAATTCCAGTTAATCCCGTGTTCGGCGAGTCGTGGCTCCCATTTTAACAGACTGGACTTCCTCGGAGCGTAGCTTTTTGGTTCGTCAGTCCTCCGATACCCTATGCATGTCGACTCAATGGGCCACGATGCCGTCACAATGCAAGATGTGACCGGACTTGATGCCGCCATCTGCCTCCAACGTTTGGCAGTCGTCGATTGCAACGCGACTCTCGCTCAGATTGTTCTCCCATCGACCATCGAGCGAGAGTTTTCCTCATCTTCACAAGTATTGACCCATGACGTCGCTACGAACGGTGTCGCAGTGAGGCTGAACCGTTTCAACGTCGGGTGGGAGTGTAGTCAGCTATTGTCCACCCCAGAATTCAGGCCATGAGTGGTGAGACACGTACTCTCACAACGAGACTCCGGATTGAGTGGAGCCTCGCTACATTCATCGCCTTTAGCGTCGCTATCACCGGGAGTCACTTTGTCGATGCTGCTGTCGGGGAGGACGTTAGGTGGAAGTGGCTTTTTCTCACTGGTGGCGTGCTCGTCTATGAGTTTTGGTTTTTACAGCGTCACCTTTCGCGGAACGACCAGGGCGACGGATCGCTGGGAACTGCGAACGTGATAACACTTATTCGTGGGATGTTATACGCTGTCGTGGGTGGGTTTCTCATTGTCTCACCAGTCGAGGGGGTTCGGTGGATTCCGGGGCTCTGTTACGGGACTGGTGCTATTCTCGACTTTCTCGATGGGTGGGTGGCTCGCCAGACCAACCAGCAATCGACACTTGGCGCGAAACTCGATCTCTCATTCGACTTGCTCGGCGCCCTCGTTGCTTCCCTTGTCGCTATCGTCTGGGGACGACTCCCGATCTGGTATCTCGCCATTAGTGCCGCCGGCTATCTCTTCCGTGGTGGCACAGCGTACCGTCGCTACCGGGGAAGATATGTCGCGCCACTCCCCCCGAGCCGCGTCCGACGGCCACTCGCTGCTCTTCATATGATCGTAATTACGATCGCGCTAATTCCAGTGCTCTCATCCGATGTGATAGTGCCGCTCGCTACGGTCGCGATGATTCCCTCGTTACTCGTTTTTGTCCGAGACTGGCTCGTGGTCTCTGGACGAATCACGTCAGGAAATCTGGAAAGTGGGTTCCAGACGTCGGAGGAGGAAGATAGCACGAAAAGAAGAGGGTAGGCAGTGAAAGGACAACGGTTCCACCATATGTCTTACATATAATTCTTCTGAATATTATAGGAACTCAGGCACTGTCTAGTTAAGCGATTCTGTTGTAGAGTGGCGTTTCAACGTCTCTCCCGTGAATGGCTAACGAATCTCCTCGTCTCCTTATGACTAGATTTTTGGTGACGCAGTCGAATTCCGTCTTCTCACGGTGCAACCGATCTCATTATCAAGAACCAGTCGCTTTCGAACGGTGCGTAAAATCTCGTCAATCGTACCGCTGTCACTGAGTTTTCCTTATCTAGACAGTGCCATTCAAACCATTTCGTATCATCTCGAAGTCCCGCTGAGCAGTTCTTGGTTGGCCATGAACACCAAGACCAACGAACAGCTCACATCCTAAATTGTCTCAACTATAGCTATTTAGCGATAAATTATATACGATAATAATTCAATTTATGTGCATGGTCAACGAGGAGCAAAATTCAGATCGAACAGGCAAGACTGCAACTCGAAGACGATTCATCGAAGGGACAGCTACTGCGACGCTTCTTGCGGCGGTCGGATCTGATACTACGGGGGCCGTTAGGCGTACAGCGGCCTATCCATGGTCAAACGATCACGGGAACGCACGCTCCATCAAGACGAACTCGTCAACACTTTCAGTAACGGATCGACTTGAAGACCGGCGATACGTGGCGACGGGAACCCGCGCATATATCGTCGGTGATGAATCAGGACGTTTCCCAGCGATGGGATGGCACATTGAGGGCGAGATGGGTGGCGTTTGGAGTCCCCCGCTCAAGTTGCTTGACGGCATCTGGTTTGGCATTAATGATAAGTGGATCGGACGTGCAAACCGATTCACCAGTGCGTACGGGCACGTGACCATGGATTTGCCAGGGAACGAGAATCTATCTATCACGCGTACTGATTTCGTTCCTGATGGTAAACGTGCAGCCCTCTTCGGATTACAGTTTACGGCGGGTGATAAAGACGAATCCTTCACGCTCACGGTTAATGCCCACTCGGAGTTACTGAGTGCGTATCCGTGGGGATGGACAACACCCTCACAAGAGCAGTTCAATCTCGAAGATAGCGTCGAGTTCGATGGACAGCGCCTGGTTTTCCGCGAACAAGGAACGCCTCCAGTAGAAAACGCCGATCGTCACAATTGGGCAAGTGTCGTTGGAACGAAGATGGAACCAGTAAGCCACAAAACAGGCGATGAATTTTGGGGACCACAGATGCCGGTCGACGTCTGTCCTCCGGACGATGAGTCGACCGAGCAGTTGGATCCAATCCGGTGTGATGATTCCAAGATGGGCAATGGAAAAGGTGGGCAGCTCCAGTATGAAGTTGAAATTCCGGCTAATTCGACAAAAACAATCTGGGTCGGCGTTGCCGGCTCTGAATCCGGACCGGAGCCTGCCGTTGAGGAGCTCACTACAGTATTAGAAGACCCGATGGATGCACTCCAGCAAAAAGTTGCAACGCGACGCGACCTCGCTGAACGGACGCAAGTATCTCTCCCCGGTAGCAACCTATTAGATCGATCCATCAAATGGAGTAAGCAAAACCTTGCCGACAGTGTCCAAGAAGCCACAGATCTCCAGATTCGGTACACTGATGAGGGAACGCAGTACCCCGCTCCTCTCGGTGAAATCGATAGAATTCGGTTCTATGCCGCAGGCTTTCCGGACTATCAGTGGCTCTTTGCTGTCGACGGTGAGTATACGACATTCGCTGCACTCGCGGCCGGTCAGTTCGACGTCCCAAGAGATCACATGCGGGCAATTCATGAGGTCAGTCGTCTCCTCAACGAGGACACTGGAAAGGTCGCTCACGAGGTAATCACTGATGGTTCAGTGTACTATGGCGCAAATTCAGATCCTGGCAACACCGACGAGACGGCCAAATTTGCCATGGCAGTCCACCAAATCTGGCAATGGACTGGCGACGATGCGTTCCGCGATGAGATGTATGAGTTCATTGTCGATGGATTAACCTACATTACAGAGGAGCTAGACGAAGACAGCGACCTCTGGCCCTCTGGGCAGGGGAATGTTGAGCGTTCTGGCATGGGCGAGGAGAAACTCGACGTAACTGTCTATACTATCCGCGGGCTGTTTGCCCTCGCTGATATGGCTCGAAGCAAGGGAGACCAACAGACGGCGACATGGGCGAGTGATCAAGCTGGGAAGATGCTCGCGAAATTTGTTGAGACATGGTGGATCCCTGAAATTCCTCAACACGCTGGTTCAATCGACGTCCCGGAAAACGGGACGAACGATAACCGTCGCATCTATCAACGCCACTGGATTGGCGTGACGCCGATGTCTGTTGATTATGTTGACGAGTCAGGATCTGTCGTCCCTGGGATTGCAACACGAGATCATGGAAACGCTGCACTGAAACTGCGAGAGACGGCCTGTTATAGCGGAATTGGAGATGAAGAACAAACAACTCACCGGCGGAACGATGGTCTCTACCATACTGGTGGACCTGGCTGTGATAAGGGAGAGTATGAGTATACAAAATACTCAGCAGAAAAGAGTATCTTTACGCTCAACAGTGCAGTGATGGCTGTTGGCGAAGGGAACTACGGTCGGCTTGGACGTGATCAGCAGCGACGATATATGCGGGCAAACGCAACGCTTCAACTTCCGGATCCCGATGAGCAGCCCGGAGCGATGCCCGAAATAGCACCGTCACCGAATTACGGCCGGTCCATTAATCAACAGTTCACAAAGCGAGCGATGGTGCTGCAGGCATGGGGTACCTACGGTATCCTTTGGCCAGTCGTGCGTCACTATCTCGGACTACGACCCGATATGGGCCGAAAGCAACTTCAGGTCATTCCGCAGATACCGGAAGACTTCCCCCGAATAGAGGGAGAAAACATTCGCCTTGGAGAAGACGGTGCTGTGGCAGTTTCCGCAACTGTCCCCGGAAAGGCGGGACTTTATCGAACCCGAGTTTCTCCAAGCGCCGACATTGCCGAGCTTTCAGTTGGACATGTGATCCCTCCAAACGCAGAAATCGAAACTGTTCGCCTTGACGGTGAGGCGACAGACGAGTACGAAGTGCGTATGACCACACGTGGGAAAGAAGTGTCCGTCAATGCTTCCCCTGATCAAGATCACGTATTCCTCGTACGGACAAAAAAGATGTCGAGCGGTTCGTGACAGTCGGTAGTTCCCATCGTTCCTGATTACTGACTCGGTTTCTGGGGCGAGACGAGAGTAGCTGGCGCGGATGAGCGAATGATTCAACCAAAGACGGCGGTCTCACTCCAGTGAGA
>NZ_JBPEHH010000135.1:0-8309 GCF_054177595.1 Haladaptatus ordinarius
GAGGGGCAGCCCTCGATTCCGGGCATCGGCACCAACTCGAGCACCTCCAGAGCAAGAGTCTTGAGTTGGCTGTTCGTAATGAACTCGTCCGGATCTGTAAGCACCCGTTTGAGCTTTGGAAGGTTCACCAGGTGCGTATCCGGACAGCGGATGAATCAGGTTCCTGATTCACCCGCTTCACTCAGGACTACGTATCAGCTGCTGGACTCCTGAGCCAGAGTGGACAACTAGCGAGAGTGGACAACTAGCGACTGTCGTAACGACAGACACTGACGCTGGCAAAGGTGTTGTGAGAGCAATCGAAGCTCGGGGATTCGAAGGCCAAATCGCGGTCAAAAATGGATTCAATTTGATCGAGGAGATCACGTAATGCATATCGAGATCGTCGCCCCCCAACCTAGTTTCTCAGGACGGATGCTATGCTCGTCCATGACGATATCTGGACTGTATGAGTGGTTTTAGGCGATATTCACATTCATCAGCGTCTATCCCCTACATACACCTATGCGTGAATTCGTCTTCGCTCTCGAGTACGAGCCAGGAAGCAACCCGGTTGCCGATATCCTCGCGGAGTTTCCGGAGACACAACTCCGTTCCCTCTCATGCCACGTCACCACCGACACACTGTGGCGGGTAGACCATATTAGCGGCGCTGAAGAAGCTCTTGACGCAGTCGCCGATGCGGTCGCCACGGCTGACTATTTTGCTGATTGTCTCGTTCGGCGCGATTGCCAGGGCGAGTGGGAAACCCGTGTCCTCGATCGGACTGCTGATACGCTCATCCTCTACTCGTACTGGAATCGCACCGTCGCCTGTACGTCGATTCCGCATCTCGCACTCGAACACTTCGGTGATGGGCTGATCTTCGAGACGACCTGGCGCGGTCGCCGGTATCAATGGCGCTTGATTCTTCCCGGTGATGCGAAGCTCACACCCTTCTATGATACCCTCGAAGCCGAAATCGCCGAAACAGCCGGTGTCGATATCATTCGCGTAAAGGATACAGATGCGTCAGATCTCGACGTAGCAGAGAGTGAGAGCGATCAGTTCCTCTCACCAGAGCAGGAGAGTGCGTTACGAGCCGCTGTCGAACACGGCTACTATGAAACCCCGCGAGCAATCGAAACGTACGAACTGGCTGAGCTGCTCGGCATTCCGGGTTCAACCCTTTCGTATCGTCTCCGCCGATCAGAAGCCCATCTCGCCGGATCCTACGTAAAGAATATGCCGTTTTCTCAACTCCCTAAATCAGAACAGTAACGCTGGTTCTCGCTCGTCCATTTGGTGTGTACCAAACGAACCCGTAAGCCACAACGAGAACTACTAGCGAGTAATGAATAGAGAGTCGGATCAACGGACTCCATCAGAGACAAACGAAGTGGAGACTGCGGTTGTCGCAGTCCCCGAGATGGATTGCCCGTCCTGTGCAGCAAAAATCACCAAGAGTGTCGAGTCACTCACAGGGGTCGAGACGATCGATCCAGAGGTGATGACTGGAACGGTGACAACCACCTATCACCCGGATCAGGTCGACCAGAGCGACATTATCGACCGAATCGAGGCAGCAGGATATGCCGTTCAATCGATTCCGGAACGTGAATCGGCGTCCTTCAGTGTCCCGGACATGGATTGTCCCTCCTGTGCGAGTAAGATCACCACCAGCGTTGAGCAACTGTCCGGTATCGAGGCAATCGATCCAGAAGTGACGACAGGAACAGTCCATGTCGAGTACGATTCCTTACAGACCGACACCGAAACAATCGGTGAGCGAATCGAGGCCGCGGGCTACACAATCGAGACGGAACATGCAGAACGCACAGACACGTTCGACGTGCCCGACATGGACTGTCCGTCCTGTGCCGGCAAGATCGAGAATGCACTCGACGTATGTAATGGAATTCTCGCGTACAATACCCAACCGACGACCGGGACGGTCACCGTAACGTACGATCCAGATACTGCCGCCCAAAGCGACCTCACCGATGCGATCGAAGGAGCAGGCTACGTTGTCGAAAGCAGTCGAACCGAGGGATCGACGAGTCAAGACACACGCCCACGCGAAAATCCCAGTGCCGTTTGGCGCAGCACACGTGCCCTCAAGATCTACACAGGTGCCACGTTTCTCACGCTTGGACTCACCGTCGAATATCTCCTTCCCTCGCTGAACGTCGTGCTTGCGACTGGGTTCGGCCAAGCAATCACACTTACGGAAGTGTTCTACCTCCTGGGCATCATTGCGGGCGGCGAGAGAATTCTCCGAAATGGGTACTACTCCGCCCGAAACCTGAGTCTCGATATTGATTTGCTGATGAGCCTCGGCATTCTTGGGGCGGTCGCCGCGAGTCTCATCTTCGGTGAATCTCTCTACTTCGAGGGCGGCACCCTCGCAGTGTTGTTCAGTTTCGCTCAACTGATGGAGCGATACTCGATGGGACGGGCACGAAGCTCCCTCGACGAACTCATGGAGCTTGCACCAGAGACCGCAACCGTTCGTCGCAATGGCGATGAACAGACACTCCATATCGACGATGTCCGATTTGACGACGTGGTTATCGTCCGTCCAGGGGATAAGATTCCGATGGACGGCGAGGTCATTGAGGGCGAGAGTGCGGTTAACCAGGCACCAATCACGGGTGAAAGCGTGCCCGTCGATAAGACCGAAGGTGAGGAAGTGTACGCTGGGACGATCAACGAGGAGGGCTATCTAGAAGTTCGGGTCACCTCGACAGCTGCCGAAAACACCATTGCACGGATCATCGAGATGGTTGAGGATGCCCAGCGCGAGAAAACGGACCACGAGCAATTTGTCGACCACTTTGCCAGCTACTACACACCTGTTGTCGTGAGTCTCGCGGTCGCACTCGTATTCGTCCAGCCACTCGTGTTCGATGCGACGTGGCGAACTGGCTTCGTCCATGGTCTAACGCTACTCGTCCTCGCGTGTCCATGTGCAATGGTCATCAGTACCCCCGTAAGCGTCGTCTCGGGGATTACGAGCGCTGCCAAAAACGGCGTCCTCATCAAAAGTGGGCCAGACTTGGAAGCGATGGGGGATGTCGATACCGTTGCGTTCGATAAAACGGGAACACTCACGAAAGGCGAATTGACCGTCACGGACGTCGTCCCGCTCGAAGGAACGTCTCGCAAAGAGGTATTGCGGACCGCACAAAGTCTGGAAGCACGGAGTGAACACCCGATTGCAGCTGCAATTAGTGATGCCGGTACTACCGAAGGTATCTCCGAACGCTCGATCACGAATTTCGAGAGTCTTACCGGCAAGGGCGTGACCGGAACCATCGACGATGAACAGTACTACATCGGCAAGCCGGAGCTGTTCGAGAACCTCGGTTTCGATCTAGGTCACGTCCATGTAGCAACGGATGGCGGAGTCGCGATGACGACGGCGGAGTGTGACCACGGTCAGTATCTCGATTTGATGGCCGAAACTGTACCAAGCCTCCAAAACGACGGAAAGACGGTCGTATTCGTCGGAACGGACGATCGATTGCTCGGTCTCATCGCCGTGGCTGATGAGGTTCGACCTGGTGCACGCGAGACGGTCGAACAGCTCCACAACCACGGCATCAAGCGTGTCGTCATGCTGACCGGCGATAACGAGGGCACGGCCCAAGCGATCGCCGACCAGATCGGCGTTGATGACTACCGAGCCGAACTCCTGCCGGGTGAGAAAGTAGAGGTCGTCGAAGAGCTTCTCGAACAGTCTGATGGTGTCGCGATGGTCGGTGATGGAATCAACGATGCACCGGCACTCGCGACGGCGACAGTTGGGATTGCAATGGGTGCAGCGGGGACGGACACCGCTCTTGAGACGGCAGACATCGCTCTGCTGAGCGACGATCTCACCAAGTTGCCGTATCTCGCCGGGTTGTCCCAAACGGCGACGTCAGTGATTCGCCAGAACATCTGGACAAGTCTCGGCATCAAGACATTGCTGGCGATTGGCGTGCCGTTTGGCCTCGTGAACGTCATCGTGGCTGTTGTTGTCGGCGATATGGGGATGAGTATCGGTGTGACGGCGAATGCGATGCGACTCTCGCGACTCAAACCCAGCCGGTTCTTCTGAGGGTCTTTCGGTCGGTCACAAACCTCACCCGAACGACGCCAAACTGGACTCGGTATATTGCCCTAGCTCCTCTTCAATATCCGATTCGCGCCACCCCAACGGCGACAGCGCACTCGCTGCTGCACGAACCAACAACTCCCGATAAAACTCGACATCATACTCATCCGACTCCTCACTTGCCAACAGCACCCGCTCCCGCGATTTCTTCGAATCATCAATCACCATGTACGACACACGCTGACCGGGCGCACGCGTCAGCCTGAAATCGGCCGCCCGCTCTAGTGCCGCTACACTTCGTGTCGATTGCGTGTAGTCCTCCTTCTTCTTCGAAACGCGATTTGTAATCACCAACTCATTCGGATCGACCACACCCCGCTCAAGCCGATCAACCCACGACCGCAATTGCTCACAAACCGCCTCTGGGTCACGGTACTCATCGACCGCCCGAATCAACGCTTTCTGCGCCGCATCGATATACGACGGCGTACTTCGCTGGCGACACTCGATGCCCCGATATTTGTACTCGTCTTCACCAGCGACCTTTCCGAAGTACTTCGTCAAGGCACCGGCATCCGAATCACGCAATGGAACGAACGCTATCCAGTCGTAGTGGGCTTCATGCTCAAGACGAATCTCTACCTCCTCGGACCACCAGCAGCGTCAGACGACCCGTCGGCCCGGACGTGGTGGACTGGGCATCGACATTCTTCCCCGGAGGAGTGAGACGGCGAAGCCGTCGAACGGTCGAAGACCGGAACTCGACACCAGGGAACGTCGGTAGTATAGATACAGCGGGAGAACGCTTAACCGTAATGTTCGTGGAATATCCGACCCTGCTATCGGCGGCGATTGTCAAGTACGGTGTCGGATTCATCCCCACCCTGAAGGATGGGGCTTTCTCCTCGATTCTCCGTAATGGTTACAAACACAGGTTCTTGTGTGTACAGAATGATGATGTGGATAGATGGAAATCCCCGACGAACTACGCTGTCTCTTTAGTAGCAAAATCGAAGCAGAAGATGGGTCGTACACGCTCACAGTACCGAGCCAAGAGATTACAGATGGCGACATCCAGCCGAACACCGGTTATCGCGTGGCGTTACTGAAACAGCCGTCACCAGCGGATAGCACCGAACGAGAGACGACCCCTACGACATCCGACAAGGAGAATCACGGCCACCAGTCGAGTCACTCAACAGCCCCAGTCGAAGCGGGCGAACGCCGGACGGTCGAGATCGAAGACGTCGGCGAGAAAGGCGATGGGATCGCCCGTGTCGAGCGGGGCTACGTGGTTATCGTGCCCGACACGGAGAAACGTGACCGCGTCACCGTCGAGATCAACAACGTCACACCAAACGTCGCCTTCGCTGAGGTCGTCGAACGAAAAGCCTACTACGAGTAGACTCCGAACGTGTTCTCCAACGTTTCCGCGATTGTTCGACCACGCCGGTCGTGTCATCCACAACGGTGAAACAGTCGGGTTTCAGTCAATCGTGAGTGACGGACCCAGACTGATTATCGCCGAGTGCTGAAGAACCCGCTCTCACATCCGGTCCACATGCCGACAACTCGACAGGAGTGATATCACTCGGCGAATCGTCGTCCAGCCACGAAACCCAATTTTTTAGAAAACCGCGCTCTCGATGCCACGAAACACCCCTCGAACGGAGTGATATCACTATCACCGGTCTTCTTCTCGTTCACACGATACCACTGAACCCATCCGGTCGATAAAACTGAAGACGGTTCTCACGGTGGACAACAACACGAAGACACGCAAACCACGGCAGGAAACGAACCACGAGACAAAGATCCCGTTCCGGACGACCATAGGTCGTCTGTTACTGTACCACCTATCCTACGGACTTCCAGAGCAGATAGTCATTTAAAATTTTTCCAAATCGTAAGAGATTTGATTTTGTTTGGTTGCTAGTTTTCCAGTTCCTTCTCCCGTGTTGTCGATGAATCATCGTCTGTTTTCGTCGGTTTCGTCCTTACGCCGAGACAAGTGTGGGAGAAAGTTGAACGACGAGAACACGACTGATTGTGATATCACCCCTACCCCGGCCACAGACGCGGTTGCCGGAGAGTAGCGTGGTCGGGACGAACTAACGCCCGAGAGGGACACGCCTCTAACACGAACGCCAACACAACCGCGGATATGGACGCCTCGATTTGACACAGTTCGGAACTGACGCCGTACGACTACTCGTAAGTACGGCAGTATCGGCGTCTATCGGCGACAAGCCAGCGGGAGGGGGAGAGCTGGTACCGCCACCGCGTCTGTGGTCGGAAACACGTGGGTGAACCAATCGAGAAAGTCACAGTCAGTAGAGCGCGATTTGGTTCTAACGATAGTGTTCACGTCTTCTACTTGAGAGATATCATAGATGAGACCCACATAAGATATGAGGTCGACACTGATGAAAAGACAGCAATTGGACAGTCGGAGGAGTCTAAGGGAATGAGCACTAACTGGACATAGAGACACACCGTCACACAATGGACCAGTTACAAGACTTAGGCAAGGAGATCATAGCCGATGTTGAGACTGCACTTTTACATAATCCAAGTAAGTCACAATATAACAAATGGAAAAAAGACGTCAATATTGTCGTTGTGGGTATAGAGAATAGCTTTGATGAAGAACAATTTATTGAACTGCCAATAGAATTCCACGACAAAGACAAACTCTTTCGTTTTGGATTGGCTGGGGCACTAGATCACGATTTTATTGCTGATAGTGAAACCGTGATTTGTGCTGCACAGCTCTTTAGCGATAGCATTGATTTATTTACGCGGATTGACGCGGATCGAAGCGAGACAAGCAAACTCTATGATTTCTTTTATCACTCGCGGGCAGAACAATCGGAGATCAAGGCCATACTTGAGTTAGCGATTGGATTAGGGAAAAGTGGACAGAAAGGAAAACCGGTCGGAGCCCTATTTGCGATCGGTGATGCAGGCACTGTGATGAATTCGTCTCGCTCACTCTCCTACAATCCTTTCGATCAGTCTCACGTTCATGCTGGTGACCCGATTGTCAGTGTGATGTTAAAGGAATTCTCACGCCTCGATGGTGCGTTTGTTATTTCTGATGCAGGGAAAATCGTGAGTGCGTATCAGTATCTTGAACCGTCGATTGATACCCTCGATATTCCAAAAGGACTCGGGACACGGCACAACGCAGCAGCCGCGATTACAGATGAAACAGAGGCGGTCACGATTGTTTTGAGTGAGGGAGATAGTCGTGTCCGGGGTTTCAAAAATGGAGATTTGATCTTCAACATAGATCCGAACCAATACTGATCTTCACGGGGTCACGATGGCGCTTCAAGAATATTCGAGACAGTCCAGCGCTCAGAACAGAACATCGAGTTCGTCAACTTCCGCGAGAAACGTGCCGAGAGTCAGCAAGTCGAAGACAAGTATCTCGATGTCCTCGAGCACGCGAAGAACGTCGCAAAGACAAATGACGTGATGGTCGCATGACTGGGCTACTGGGGAGTCGCAACCCTACGGCTGTGCGTACACAAACGACGGCTATCGCGTGATGGAGGAGATGGCCGAACGCGTCCCAGGCGTGACCTACAAAGAGTCACGCACGTTGTCGGTGGACGACGCGATGGGTGTCGGCGGGCATCACATCGAGATCACGTTCGCCCATCCCGATTTGGCCGGAGGGATGCGAGCCCACGAAGCCAACGCGGGAGGGAACGGAGGGCACTGATTTTAGCGTTGTAATCACGGGGATTCGACGAACCCCCGCTCGAACCACACCACCACAAGAGATTCACACCGCACTGCCGGTGAAACATGGTGGTACTAGTCGGTTGGTTACGGTGAAGTGCGTCTATTTCTGCGAAACAGAGGGGGTCGCTCTCGCGATCCCCCTCTATTACAAAGTTATAATCCACTACTCTCACTTACGACACTCGAGGACGGCGAGAGTGAGAACGTATCAAAGTGTTCCAAACTGACGAGCCAGCAGTTGAATGTCCTACATATCGTCTGTAGGTATGGCATGCCAGATATAGAGGCGATATGCAGCACGGCAGTTGTGTTCCAATCACGCCAGAATGGCTGTATCGAGCGTTAGAATTCTAGAGCGTGTCATAGAATCCATCTCATAGCTTTTCGCAGCCCGGGTCGTTTCCTCGCTCGTAGTTGGTGATTGCAACCACGAGTCGGAGACAGAGCGCAACGAACACTTCTGTTCGTGCGT
>NZ_JBPEHH010000136.1:0-8283 GCF_054177595.1 Haladaptatus ordinarius
TCTGCCGAGAGAGGAGTTCCTCCCGGCAGATCTAGCAACGCTGTATCGGTGTCGATGGGAGGTAGAAACGTTGTTCCGTGAGCTGAAGACGCAGTACGAACTGGACGAATTCGACACAAACAACCCAGATGTGGTGAAAATTCTGCTGTATGCGGCGTTGCTGTCGCTATTGGTGAGCCGTGAGCTGTTGGATTTGGTTACCGAGGAAGCCGACGATGAGATCGTGTTTCCGCCGGAACGCTGGGCGGCGACCTTCCGGTCGCACGCCCAGCTCATCCTCCACGAACTCGGTGAGTACCTCGGCTACTCCCCACCGCCGTTGCTGGAGCGGCTGATCGAAGAGGCACAGAAAATCCACCAGCAACGACCGATACTGCAAGAGACGCTCGCTACCGCTACGCAACCGAGGTGTGAGTCTTAACTAAAGACGAATGATCTTTGTTATATGTTACTAATTGACGAGCCAGGAAACGCCGAATAGGGTATCTCTGGCACCACGACCGTCGTGAGACGGCACTGTAGCGACGACGCGAAACGAGACACTTCCACGAACTTCTCCACGCGACGTTCCGTCTGAGCCAGATGGTAGTATCTCGATTTATCATCACTGTTGGTGTGGTGACCGAACCGGCGGTATCTTTCGGTGAGCGCGTACGGTTCGTGCCCACGGTCATTCCGGTGTGTTCGCCGAACGTCGCTTTGTTTTTCCGGCCGGGAGCGACCACTGCTGAAGGTCCGACGTGGACGTCCGCCCACACCCGGTCGAGTCGGTGGATATGATGAGGAGACAGGCATCGGCACACCTGCTCGGTCCGTTTCTGAACTTCCGAATCCCGAATTTCACCCCCAACGAAACAGACGATATTTCGCGTGCAAGAACGATGGTGCTGTTTCTTCTTCTCGTTTCTCTCATCGTCCCGTCGGGTGACGGTCGTCGCCAGTGACGAAAAATCGGCCAGTCGTCCGTGGATGTCTGCCGACTTCGGCATCGTCGACAACGACTCGTACCTGGCCTCAGCACCGTCGTCACGCCATCGGACAGCACGAACCGATACGCCCCGGGAATGACGTCTCGTTTCGTAGCCGATTCCGAGCACGTCGTTCGGCTTCTTCTGGTCCGTCGGTAGAGACGTGTGGTCGCAACGTCGAGTGCGACCGTCTCGGGAAGGCGGCTCGTACCATCGTCGTGCTGTCCCGGTGTTCCGGAAAGACGCCGTAGGCTCGTCGTGCTCTACACGACCGCTGCGATTCGCTAATCCAGACCGGACTGTGACCCCGACCGGTTCGCGGTGGTCGTTCACCGACCCCTCGCTCGGGCATGTCCAGGAGTATACTCCGACCGCGATACCGACTCGTCGGTCGTGGCACTGCACGGACGTCGTTCGTGACGATATCGATATACGAACGGAAGATACGAAACGTGATACCGAATATCGATGCAATCGTCCGTGTCGAAGGTCGTCAACGAGCGGATCGACCGCGACGAACCGATCGACACACAGGTTCTACCACCGATTTGAAGATACGACGAGGTACATTCTACTCTCGACGAGCGGTGATAGCGTGGCTATCGGTGGACATCTATGGAAGAAACGTGACCGCTCTCCGTCGTTCGGTACTCGGTCGGTGTCAAAAAATCGTGGACGATCGTATGTGTCGACAGACTATAACTTCGTCTAAGCCTGTCCCGGAGGCGTGAAGCCGTTCTCTTATTCGGCTTCGTTTTCCTGTTCGTTGTCGTCCGCGCTCTGGCTCTGCACGTTCAGGTTCGACGCGCTCGCGTACCCGACCTGTGCGTTGGCATTCAGCTGCTCGCTTTCTTGCTCGGCTTCAGCCTCGCCCCCGAGCGCTATCGCACCGAACTGCTGCTGGTTGTTCCAGTTAGACTGACCAACGTACTGCTCTTGGTCCACAGAAGCGGATGCAGACTGATAGCTGTCTTGTTCTTGGTCGATCTCGTTCTCTTGGTCCTGTGCTACCACTGCGCCGCTGAAACCTGCTGCGATGACCGTCGAGGCGAGGGCCACCGCAATCAATACGCGAAGTGCCTTTTTCATGGTTGTATCTCTCCGGGCGGGAGAGTCGAACTGTCGGACGTACAGCAATCTGTACGTCCACCCCACCCGGTCAGCACTGTCGAGCGGGGTATAAATGAACGGCAGGTATCGTTGAAGTCCGTTCACTCTCTTTCGTGAACGGCGAACTCCATGCTAACGTGTTGTAACGAACGATGGGTCGACAGCGCACCGCGGTCACCGAAAATCGGACCGTTCGCGGATTTTCTCCTCTTTCGAACGGTTGAACGGGAGCGTATCCTCTCGTAACGACGAATGAGTTCGTGGTGTGTTATCTCCTCGCATTCGGGGCAACGACGAGTATCGCTCGCTCCCCAGCGGACAATATTCGTTACTCTACGCGGACCGACGCCGACAGTAGCGCAGTTCGACACTGTCTCAACAGACAGAAGCAAAATTCGACGCCGCTCGACCCCGTCAGAACCCGATTCCGAGCGCGTCGTTCGTCGTCTCGACGCTCTCGCGAGCGTCGGCAGCGTTCGTCACGGCACGAATCGCGTCCACGTTCTCCGGAACCACGTCGCTCTCCTGGTGAATCGCCTGGAAGAGATAGAGGTCGTTGCCTTCCATCGAAACCGACTCGCCCCAGACGCAGTTCTCCCAGAGGTCTGCACGCGGCCGGCCTCTGTCCATGGCGAACTCCTTGAGTTTGCCAGCCCCGTCGATGTTCATGCGTTCGGGGATGACGAACAGGCGCGACTGACTTTCGAGCAGGTCGCGTACCTCCTCGGCGTCGGGTTCGGCTTCCAGCGAGACGTTGATACTGTGCATGTGCATCAGCGTCGCCGGAACCTTCAGTCCGAGCGTGTCGATGGCGAGGTCCGGGAAGATGGTCTTCACGTCCGGCCCGTGGTGAGAGGGTAGCGTAATCGGGTTCGGCAGGATGTCGTTGATGGGGCCGCGGCCCGTCTGTGCCGGGTCGCCACCGCGTCGAACGAGAGTCGCACGAACCTTCTCGACACCGTACTCCTCGCGGAGTGGTGCGACGAGCCGCGAGAGGCCGGTCGTGTTACACGAGACGACGCGGACGTGTTGGGCACCTACCGCCTCCTCGAAGTTGGCGCGAGCGTTGAAGCTCACGTCGGCCACGTCTGCGGATTCCCCACCCTGATACAGCGCAGGCGTATCGTACTCGTCGTACAGCGATTTGTTCTCCGCGCCGATTCCGGAGGGGCAGGCGTCGACGACGACGTCCGCCTGTTCGACCATCTCGTCTACCATCCCGGCGAGTTCGATTCCCGCGTCGTCGAACTGCTCCGCCCGTTCCTCGATGGCAGCGTAGAGCGGATAGCCGTTCTCGATGGCTCCCTCGGCCTCGAAGTTGGGCCGGGTCTTCGCGACACCCACGACCTCCATGTCCGGTTGCGCGCGGACAGCGTCAGCGACTCGCTTCCCGATAGTCCCGTACCCGTTGATGCCGACCTGTAGCATGTACGTCTGGCGCTCCGACGCCCGCGACTAAAACGGTTTCGAGCCACAACGATGGAAAACAACTCGACCGTGAGTAAGTCGCGAAAGGGAACACCTAACCACGCCGACTACGACCCACCACCCATGAGTTTGGACGACGCGGCGCGAACCGCCGTCGAGCAGTGTATGGGGCTTCGACCCGACGAATCGTGTGCGGTCATCACCGACGACAAACGCCGGGAAATCGGGGAGGCGCTGTACGACGCCGCCCACGAGATAACGGACGACGTCGTCGTCGCACGCTATCCGGTCGGCAACCAGCACGGCGAGGAGCCACCAGCTCCTATCGCTGCCGCGATGGCCGGGGCCGACGTAGTGCTCGCACCGACGACCAAGAGTCTCAGCCACACCCGCGCACGCGGAAAAGCGAACGAAGCGGGCACGCGAGCCGCGACCCTCCCCGGAATCACGGAGGAAGTGATGGTCACAGGTCTCGACGCCGATTACGAGACCATCGACCGGCACTGCCAGGACGTCCTCGCGCAGGTCGACGGCGCAGAAGAAATCCGCGTTACGACCGAGAAAGGCACCGATATCACCTTCGAACCCGGTGACCGCGAGTGGTTCGACGACACCGGCCTCTGTCACGAACCGGGCGATTTCACCAATCTCCCCGCAGGTGAGGTGTTCGTCAGCCCCGAGACCACCAATGGTCGCTACGTCGTGGACGGAACGATGCGACCCCACGGCCTGCTCGAAGACGGCCAGACCCTCGAATTCGAGGTCGAAGACGGCTACGTCACCGAGATCAGCGACGACGACATCCGCGAACAGGTCGAGACCGCCGCAACCGACATCGGCCAGGACGCCTACAACCTCGCCGAACTCGGCATCGGCACGAACGTCGCCGTCACCGAACTCGTCGGTTCGGTCCTGCTGGACGAGAAGGCGGGCGGCACCGTCCACATCGCCATCGGCGACGACGCGGGAATCGGCGGCGACACCGACGCACCGCTCCACCTCGACGGTATCATCCGCGAACCCACCGTCTACGCCGACGGGGAGGTCGTAGACCTCCCGCAGCCCTGAAACCGGTCACTCTATGACACTCGTTCACGGAACCGAAGTCCACGGCGTCGACGTAGACCCCGAAACGCGCTGTTCACACTACGACTCCGAGCGCGACGTAATCGCCATCCGGTTCCCGTGCTGTGGCGAGTTCTACCCCTGTTATTGGTGTCACGACGCCGTCGCCGACCACCCCCGCGAAGCGTGGCCCGAAACGAAGCGGGATGCAGAGGCGGTGCTGTGCGGTGTTTGCGGCACAGAGCTGACGATTGCCGAGTATCTCGCCTGTGACTCGCGGTGTCCCGAGTGTGACGCGGCGTTCAATCCGGGGTGTGCCGAACACTACGAGTTGTACTTCGAGGGTTGACTCGCACTCCGCGCACTTTTACGCCCGCGGTCCATACCACGCTGATATGAGCGATACTGCGGAGCGCGTGGCAGTGGCCTGCCCGTCGTGTTCCCCCGAGTTCGAGACCGTCCACGAGGTGCTCAAACCGGGTGGACAGGCGACGGTACGCTGTACCGAGTGCAGTCACGTCCACAAGACGAAAATCGAAGAAGAACGGACCGAAGAGATGGACGTCGTCGTCTCCCAGGAGGGCGAGTCGTTCACCGCGAAGGCGGACGTGCCGATAGAAGAGACGCTGGCGGTCGGCGAGGAGTTCGTCCTCGAAACCGAGGAGGCCATCTTCGTCGTCCGAATCACGAGCCTCGAACAGGACGCGAACCGCCGCGTCGAGGAATCTGTCGCCGAGGACGTCGAAACCATCTGGACGCGCGCCGTCGACAACGTCTCGGTCAACGTCACCATCCACCCGAAAGACGGGCGCAGAGACGACTCGCGCGGCGTCAAGGTGAACATTCCGGGCGACTACGAGTTCGTCGTCGGCGAGACCGAAACGCTCGCAGACGAGGAGTTCACCATCGACGGCATCCTCGTCACCGACGACGCGACCGGCTACGACTTCGACCGGCTCGACTACGACGGCGACACCGTCGTCGCGAAGGACGTGAAACGCATCTACGCCGACGACGAAAGTTCGACCGCCTGGTCGGCGTGGTAGCATGTTCGGACGCGGAAGCGGCGGTTTCGAGGACGAACGAGATGCCCTCGTCCAGCGACTCGCCGACCGCGACAGAATACGAAACGAGACGACGCTAAACGCACTCCGGGCCGTTCCACGACACGAATTCGTCCCCGAAAACAAACGCCGAGAAGCCTACGCCGACCGACCGCTTCCCATCGGCGAAGGCCAGACCATCAGCGCGCCGCACATGGTCGCCATCATGACCGACCTGCTCGCTCTCTCGCCCGGTGACAGGGTACTCGAAATCGGGACGGGCTGTGGATACCACGCCGCTGTGACCGCGGAAGTCGTCGGTTCGGAGAACGTCTTCAGCGTCGAATATCACGAATCGCTTGCGGAGAAGACCCGCACCCGATTCGACGACCTCGGCTACGGCGACATCTCGGTCCGCGTTGGCGACGGGCACGCTGGCTGGCCCGAACACGCACCCTACGACGCCGCCTACCTGACCTGTGCCGCGTCCGACTTCCCGACCAGCGTCGTCGAACAGGTCCGTGCCGGCGGCCGCTTGCTCGCGCCACTCGGTACGGACGTCCAGCGACTCGTTCTCGCCACGAAGCGCGATGACGGCTTGCTCGAACGCGAACAGCACGGCGGGGTTCGATTCGTCCCGATGCAAGGAGAGTAGCTTTTTTCGGCTCGCACCCGAGCGGTCGGTATGGACTATTGTGAACTCTGTCTGCTGTGGGCCGCCCGCCAGACGGGTATCGTCGACGCCGTCATGTTCGACGCCGGAACACCAGCAGACGTCGCCGACGAGGCCGGCGTCACCCGACGTGCCGCGCGAATCACACTCGAAGCGATGGTCGAGATGGGCTTTCTCGAACGGGTCGGTGACGAGTACGAAGCGACGAATCGAGCCCTGGGACTGTTCGCCAAGACGGACGTGCGTTCGATCGGAAGCGTGCCACACCAGCTAGACTGTTTCGACCGATGGCTGGCGCTCCCCGAAACCATGCGAACCGGGTCGCCTCCCGAACCGCCCGACGAGTGGACGATGAACTTTATGGGTGCGATGGCGGCTGTGGACGAGACGACGGTTCGAGCCTGCGTCACCGAAGCAGTCCACGAACGCCCGGTCGCGGAGCGAATACTGGACATCGGTGGGGGCCCCGGCGTCTTTGCAAAGGAGTTCGTCCGCCGCGGTTTCGACGTGACACTCGTCGACAGGCCCGAGGTTATCGACATCGACCGGCGATTTCTCGAACACGAACCGATCGAACTCGTCACCGCAGACGTTACCGACGACCTGCCGACGGGGTTCGACCTCGCGTTCTGCTCTCGGGTCGCACACGCGCTCGGCCCCGACGAGAATCGGATGCTCCTCCGGAACGTCTTCGATGCACTCGACCCCGGTGGCGTGGCAGTCTTCGTCGACCTCGTGCGCGGACGCGCGAACGGTGCGGCGCTCATGGGGGCGCACATGCTCGCGCAAACTGAGAACGGTGACACGTACACCGCCGAACAGTTTTCGGACTGGTTCGAGAACGCCGGTTTCGCAGGGTTCGAAATCCGTGATATCCCGGGGACAGGACAGCAAGCCGTCGTTGGACGAAGGCCGCGAAATTGAAGACCGTTCGAACCCAACGCGAGTTCATGGAATCGGCGGTGTTGCGCGACGACATGGTCGCCAGCCTCGAACACGAGACCAAGGGGGTCGTTCGAAGCGACCACGTCGGTCTCGCGCTTCGGACGGTGCCGCGCCAGGAGTTCGTCCCGGTCGATGCCGACCAGGGCGCGTACGCAGACCAGTCGTTCGACTACCGAGGAACTCGGATACTCGCCCCGAGCACCGTGGCTCGATTACTGGAAGCACTCGACGTGCGCGAGGACGATTCCGTACTCGTGGTCGGTGTCGGCGTCGGCTACACCGCCGCAGTGCTGGCGGAGATGGTCGGCGAGCGGAACGTCCACGCGGTCGACATCACGCGCACCATCGTCTACGAAGCCCGGCAGAACCTCGAATCGGCGGGGTACGGCGGTGTGTTCGTGGACTGCCGCGACGGTGCCGACGGCCTGCCGGAGTACGCACCCTTCGACCGGATTCTCGTCGAAGCCGCAGCCATCGACCCGCCGCGAACACTCGTCGAACAGCTCTCGTCCGAGGGTCGACTGGTCGTCCCGCTCGGTGGGGGCAGCCAGCGACTGGTCGCCATCGAACGGTCGCCACTGGGCAGCGCAGAAGCTACCGAGCAGTTCGGAAGCGTCGCGTTCTCGCCGCTCCTCGTGGACGGCGAGCAGTCCGATACTCTCGAACGAAATCGCACTGCTCGGGAAGACCGCGAGTTCGCGGAGCGCCACGCACAGACGCGGCGGGGATGGGAACACGAGTGGATTGATTGGGACGGATACGGGTAGACCAGTCTACTCCCCGACGACCAGTATTCGCGTGTTCTCTCGCTTGTCGGCGAACTCACTCCCTGCGGGTGGCTTGATGTCGACGTCGAGCGTCCCGTCCTCCTGATTCGGCTCGAGTCCGACGGTAGTAGTGTGGTTAAGCTTACGCGCTTCCTCCCGCGCCTAAAGTCCTGTCTCTTACCCATAAGTCAGTGATAGAGAGAAAATCTAATCAAATGAGATCTGAGAAGAAGGAATGAGTCAAAATGCGGTCATCATTGGAACTGAACCTTGAGTCGCTATGA
>NZ_JBPEHH010000137.1:0-8194 GCF_054177595.1 Haladaptatus ordinarius
GCAGCGGGGATGGACTCGGCAGGTGAACTGCCGAGTTCATCACCAACCTTCACCAGTCGATCGGTGAGGCGCTTGTCCCCAAAGTCTGCCGAGCGAAACTCTCCTCGAATCCAACCTGACACATCCATGTCACACAACTCTCCGTCATCATCTATATCAGGCCGCCAACTATGTGAACCATGCCGCATCTTACAGCCTCGATTCGTCAGCTGCGGCGTTAGCACTTGTGGGTAAGAGACAGAACTACAGTCGTGGGACGCAGTCAAACATTCAGGATTCGTTTGGCCGCTTCCTCGATCCGAGGCGGCTGCGGGAGGTAGTAGTCTTCACGACCGAGCATTGGGATGGGAGTGTCGAACCCAGTGACACGCTCGATGGGCGCCTCCAGATAGTAGAGTGCCTCTTCGTTGATGCGCGCAATGAGTTCGCCCGCGAATCCACCGCTCTTGGGCGCTTCGTGGACGATGACGACTCGGCCAGTCTTCCGAACTGAGTCGACGATGGTCTCGGTGTCCAGCGGCGATATCGTTCGGATGTCCACGACCTCGGGGTCGATACCGTCATCCTTGAGGTGATCAGCAGCTTCCAGCGTCCGTTGCATCATCGCACCCCACGAGATGAGGGTGATGTCCTCTCCCTCGCGCCGAACCGCCGCTTCACGGAGCGGTATTTCATAGTCATCGTCAGGAACCGATTCACGGGCCGTCCGGTACTGCAGCTTCGGTTCGAGGAACAACACTGGATCTGGATCCCGTATTGCGGAGATGAGAAGGCCCTTCGTATCATACGGAGTGCTCGGCATGACGACTTTCAATCCAGGGATGTGGGCGTATGCGGATTCTAAGCTCTCGGAGTGGTGTTCGAGGGCGCGCACACCGCCGCCATACGGTGTTCGTATCACCATTGGGGCGGTGTGTTCGCCGCGAGTCCGCCATCGAATCCGGCTAGCGTTCTGAATGAGCTGGTTAAATGCTGGTGGGATGAACCCGGAAAACTGAATCTCTGCGACCGGTCGATAGCCCCGGAGTGCCAGGCCAATCGCAGTGCCGGCGATAGCGATCTCCGAGAGTGGTGTGTCGAGGACACGGTCGCCACCGAACCGTTCTTGGAGGCCCTCGGTAGCGCGGAAGACACCGCCTTGTTGGGCGACATCCTCGCCGTAGACCATCACTCGCTCGTCGCGCTCCATCTCGGTCAGCAGTGCGTCATTGACCGCCTCAACGAGCGTGAGGTTCTGTGTCTGGGTCTGTTGTTGCTCGTTCATCGAATCACCCCTTCGGTCGCTCGTCGATGTAGTCATACGCGTCAGGCCGCCGTTCGAGGAACGCCTCGAACTCCGCTAACTGCTCTTGGAGTTCGGGTGGTAGCTCTTCGTAGACATACTTGAACATCTCATCGACACCACCGGGGTCGAATGCGTCAGCCTCCCGTTTCGCTTGGTCGAACTGCTCGTTAGCAGTCTCACGAATGGCCTCTTCGTCAATTGCGTCCCAGTGCCCCTCTGCCTTGAGAAATTCACGGAATCGGCTGACTGGTTCACGTGTCTCCCACCATTCGACTTCGGCCTCATCGCGGTAGCGCGTGGGATCGTCGTTCGTGGTATGGGCGTCAAGCCTGTAACTCACGGATTCGACGAGCACCGGGCCATCGTCGGTTGCTTGGTCGCGGGCGCGTGTGACGGCGTCGTAGACTGCAAGTACGTCATTGCCGTCGACGCGAATCCCGTCAAAGCCATATGCAAGCGCTTTCTGGGCGACGGAATTGGCGTTCGTCTGCTGATCGAACGGCAACGAGATGGAGTACTGATTGTTCTGAACGTAGAAGACCGCTGGAGCGCCGATGACGCCAGCGAAATTCATCCCGGCCTGCACTTCGCCGGTACTTGGATGGCCTTCTCCCATCATCATCATCGCGATCTCGTCGGCATCATCACGCAGCATTCCCCATGCGTACCCGACGCCGATCGGCACGTGCGTCCCGATGGCGATAGCGATAGGGAATGTGTTCGAGTCCGGGAACCGATTTGCGTCCTCTACACCACGCCAATACAGCAACAAGTCGCGGAGTGACATGCCGTTGATGAGCATCGCCGCAGGTTCCCGGCCATAGGGGAACAGCCAGTCGTCTTCGTGAAGGGCGTAGGCAGCCCCAACGATACTCGCTTCCTGTCCATGTCCAGATGCGTATGTTCCCATCTCACCCCGGCGCTGGAGTTTGACCATGCGCCGGTCGACCACTTGCTGGACGACCATCCATTCGAAGATATCACGGTATTCCTCGGTCGTCAGATCGGGAACACGGTCGGAGTCGTATGACCCGTCTGGATTCACAATTCGGTACCGCGGTGGGATCTGGTCATCTTGGCTATGGACACACTCCTCGAATGAGGAGATTCCTTCACCGAACGCGGTTTCGCTGAGTTCGTGTAGTGGTTCTTGACTCATATTGTCACTCTTTCTCACAGTGGTTTCCGCCGCTGTTAACGATTGCCCGAATCGGTGCTGTTGACTGGCCATCGGATTCGGAACTCAGACGACCAACTTTGACAGTCTCAGTGGACGCTTGCACGGGTTGCGAACCATCATTCCAGGTACAACTGTTTATCATGGACTGGCTCGAGGTCTGCCTGAATTACTTCGTTGGTGAGCAACGTCGCACAACTCGGACAGTAGTACTGACGGAATTCCAGCTCATCGTCGACGTACTCAGCCGGATCATTGACCAACGGGCCAGCCTCCGCCAAAGGCTTGCGCTCACAGAGGGCATGGAGTTTGTAATTCTCGTCAGCGTCACACAGTTCTCCGTCACAGTTCCGACAGACGATTGTCTTGGAATCAATGTCCACGGCGAGGTTTGCATCGAGTGGCTGGCGGCTCATTCCTGCTCACCCCATTTGTCCGCGGCCAATCGATCGTCTCGAATCTCCTCACGCCGTTGCTCGGTTGCTCTCTCGTCCACTTTGCCATCTTCGATTACGACACCGTAGGTTCGGTGCGCTTCGGTTTCGGAGACGTAGCCACGACGCACGTCATCAGCTACCGCCTCTGGATCACGGTCGATCGGATCGCCGTACCCACCGCCACCTTGCCAGATACTGTAGTAGACATCATCGGCATTTTGGACTGGATTAGCCTTGGGCGAGAGAATGTCGCGGTCACCGTCGATCTCGGCGCGATCTGAGGGGATGGTATCCGAGTCGAGTAAGTCGTCGACGTTCGACTCGCGAATCAACTCGTAGCGTACCGTGTTCGCGGGATAACCACCTGCGATGCCCTGGCTCGTCGAGACGGCTGCACCAAATGCTGAATTAACGTGTGAGATGGGTGCGTCCGTATCGTGGGGGCGCCAGCACATACTCGCAGTGACGCCACCGCGGTATTCACCGGGGCCGCCGGAGTCAGTCTCTTCTTTGCGATACATATAGAGCATCGGGAATGCGAGTTCGTTCGATTCGACGTTGGGTGCAGCGCCACCCGGTGCGGCAAAGATACCGGCCGTATTGATGCCGTCAGCGTGGGATCGCGCACCCCAGCCGCCGGCCATCGGATCCATGAATTGGGTGACGAACTGGTCACCGCGTTGGTCGAGGCCCATCGCGTTCATCGTCACCCACGACCCTGATGACCCAGCGACGAGGTTCTCGCGCTGGTCGTCACTGGCGTCTAACATCTTGGAAATTGTTTGCGTCGAGAGATTCACCGTATGCCACGTCCCGGCGATTGCGGCCATCCCCGTTCCGCCGGGGAACTCCGCATTTACGGTGATGCCGTCGTCGGCCTCGAAGTCGAGGACGCGGTAGATGCCGCCGAGTGCCCACGGAATATCGTGGCACAATAGTGGTAGCACTGACGTCGTCAGCCCACCTCGCATACCGGCATACGTTGTGTTAATCATCCCGGCCTGTTGATCACCCGAGACGCGAAACACGAGTTCGTCGTCTTGCTTTTCCATCTCGAGGTGGGTTCGGTAGACGTTCCTATCGCCAGCTTTGGCCACATCCTGATAGCCGACGTGGCGCCAGACTCCATCCGGAAGGTCGCGCAACCGCGCCCGCAGCGAATCCTCGGCATAATCCATCGTCTGTTTCATCACCGCCTTCACGGTGTGCGCGCCATACTCATCGATAAGGTCGTGCAGTCGGTCGATCGCAACGTTGTTGCCTGCGATTTGCGCTCTGAGATCCATCCCCACCAGTCCCGGCGCTCGAGACTTCCGAAGCATGAGATCCTCGACATCGGTACGGAGGTCGCCATCCTCGACGATCTTTATCGGTGGTACCGGTTCGGCCTCGGCGAACGCGTCGTCATCCTCGATGGCGAACGAGCCGATTTCATTCCCACCGACGTCTACCTGATGGAGCGTCGAGGATACCCAGCCGAACAGTTCCTCCTCGTGAAAGACCGGTGCAAGGACAACCGCATCGTTCTGATGCACGGCACCGATCCACGGGTCGTTACAGAGGAACATATCCCCAGGTTCGATACCGGGGTTGGCTGAGCGTTCTTCGAGAATCCACTTGATGATGAGATCCGTCACGCTCGCATGAAACATCACATACGGGCCGAAACTGATGGTCTCACCCACCTCGTCGGCGATCGTGACGTTGAAATCGTATGCGTCGGTGACGATCGGTGAACCACTCACCTGTTTTAGCGTCGTGCCCTGTTCGTCGTTGATTTGGCCGAGTCGATGCCGAAGCACTTCGAACGTGACTTTGTCTACCTCGAATCCATTGGGCACTGTGTGGAATGTGACGTCGTCTGCAACCGCCGATTCGTCGAGTTCAGTTACCACATTGTACCGCTCGTGACCTGGAATGAGCGTCATGATTACGCCTCCGTGATGATGATGTTGCCGTGTTCATTGACCGATGCGTGCTGCGTTGGTCGAACCGTCACCGTCGTGTCCGGAAGTTGTATGACCGCTGGCCCTGCGATGTCGACACCCTCGCTGAGTCGCTCGCCATCGTAGATGTCGGCTTCTACGAACGCGGACTCACTGGGCCAGTAGGCATCTCGCGTTCCAACCTGTGGATCACCGGATTCAGTGACGCCTGTCCCGAGCGTGGGGTCGACCGTCTTCCCGCTGGCCAGTACGCGTTGATTGACGAGTTCGACCTGCGCCTGTGCATACGTCGAGCCGCTCCCATACAACGACTCGTACCGCTGCTCCCATCGATCGACGATGTTCGAGACATCCTCGTCAGTCAACTCCCCGGAGGGGACGCTGACTGACACCCGATGCACCTGGCCATTGTATCGAAGATCGATTTCACGCGTGAAGGTCACGTCCTCGTCGTCGAACTCTTGCTCCGCGAAATCGGTTCGAATCCGTTCTTCGAGATTCTCGTACGTTTTAGTGAGGTCGCCTGGATCGAACGGGGACAGTGATGGATTCGACACTTCCTCGACCCACGAGAGGTCGGAGGTTGCGATGCCGAATGCAGAGAAGACGGACGCCGTATCACCTAGCGGCACGACGATTGACTGCGCACCGAGGTCATCACCATAGAATGGGGCATGTAACGGGCCCGCGCCACCATATGCGAGAATCGAGTACTGACGGGAGTCGTGGCCACGCTCGATCGTTATCTGCCGGAGGAGGTCAGCCATCGCGCCGTTGACGATCTCGAAGACGCCCGCAGCCGCCTCTTCGACATCCATGCCCAGTGGGTCGGCGATGTGTTCACGCATCGCCTCGCGAGCCGCATCGACGTCGAGCGAGCGTCGGCCACCGAGGAAATAGTCGGGATCCATGTAGCCAAGCAGGAGGTCGGCATCAGTCACGGTCGGTCGCGTTCCACCTTGGCCATAACAGGCCGGCCCGGGCTCGGCGCCCGCGGATTCTGGCCCGACCCGGAGTGCGCCTCCTTCGTCGATCCAGGCGATAGACCCGCCACCGCTCCCGATCGATTCGATGTCAACCGAGAGTTGGTAGAGGCTATATCGCTGGACGCTCGAGGTGGGGGTCGTCTCGAGTTCACCATCGTTGACCAGCCCGACGTCGAAACTGGTGCCACCAACGTCGGTACAGATCAAGTTCGGCTCGTCGAGGGCCCCACCAAGTGTTTGCGAGCCGATGACGCCTCCTGTCGGCCCGGACATGATGGTCGCCACCGCTTCGTCGGCCGCCTTGTCGATAGGCATCGCTCCACCCGTACTCTTCATCACGTAGATTGGCGCATCAAGGCCATGTGTGGCGAGGCGGTCGGCGAGGTCGTTCGTATACTGTTCGAGAACAGGCGCTGTGTATGCATTGACGACGGTTGTCGCACCGCGTTCATACTCACCAAGTTTCGGGACGACTTCGTGCGAGAGATAGACCGGCAAATCAGGTGCTATCTCCTCGGCAACTTCGTTCACACGTCGTTCATGCTCGTCGTTCTCGAAACTCCACAACAAATTCACTGCCAGGCAGTCGACGTCGTCGGCGAGCTCTGTCACGGCCTCACGAACCTCGCCTTCGTCGAGAGAGACGATCTGTTCGCCCTTGTAGTCAGTCCGTTCAGTAAGTTCGTGAATGTGCTTTTTCGGAACCAGTGGATCTGGTTTCGACTGGCCAGCGTAATGCTGCATCTCCTCCTGTGACAACCCCGCTGTTCGGGTCGTCGTCCGGCCGATGTGGAGCGCATCGGCATGCCCTTTCGTCGTAAGGAGGCCGACCGTACTCCCGCTCCGTTCGAGAACGGTGTTCGTCGTCAGGGTTGTCCCATGAAAGAGGATTTCAGTCTCTGAAAGGACGTCGCCTAAATCTTGGCCCAGATTTTGGGCTGCATTCCGAAGGGAGTCGACGACACCTTCAGCCGGGTTCTCAGGCGTTGTCCCCGCTTTACCGGTTACACGCGACCCATCATCGTCGACGAACACCGTATCAGTGAACGTCCCGCCTGTATCCACGCCGATTACGTATGCCATAGGTCAACATCCACCACTTTTGCAAAATAGCTTGTGCGAAAGATTCAAATATCGAAATTCGTGGCGCTCACCGCCATTCAATGCAGAATTTGTCGACACGACGTGGATGGATTCTCCCCGCCACCTAATTGGACTCTGGTGTGTACGTGATGTGGACGGAGACTGTCGGTTAAGCCCCGTTAGAATCGATCGACAGCCTGCTCTTGTTTCTCGTGTATGATTCCGCGGAGAGTATCGATTTCGAGTCCAGGATTCGTCTCGGAATGTTGGTCTGACTCCCCGACCATCTGCTCGACTTGCGGGACGATAATCTGACGATAGATGACGTACAGCCGCAGTGTATCTTCGCTGATGGCTTTCACCTTGTTGTGCGCACCAGGCGGTAGATAAATCATCTCGCCTGGGCCAGCCTCCGTCGTATGCACGTTCCCATTTTCGTCTTTGTAGGAGATTTCGACCTGGCCGGTCACCGGCATGTTGATTTGATACATGTGGGGCGTGTGAGTGTGCCAGTCGAGGACACCGCCCGGCTCACTCTCCATATATGAGATGTTCAAATCATTCGATCGAAAGAGATGTGACGTAAATTCCGGTGGGCGTTCGTCGTCCTCTCCGAGGCTATCTTGATCGTTCATCTCCGAATACAGGTCGACGCCTGCGACATCGTTGACCCTGATTTTAAACCCTTCCTGGGGGAGAAACGAGTCGAAGTTCGGAATCTCCATGACCATACACTCGGAATGATATCCTATTATTGTATCGGAGGTCTGAAATCAGTAGTACCGTTACGGTTGGAAGACAGTGTTTATAACTTTTATTCAATGAACTAAATCTAGTATGTGAGTATATAATTTTATTATTGTTCCACTGAGCTGTGTACCCCGTCGATGGATTAACTGCAACCGGAACAGCACCGTCAGCGACCAGCACCAAATCTGTGGCTGCTTGCAGCAGTGCACAGCCAGCAGTCTACTTACACGACCTCTCCTGCGGATTCCAGCCACAGACAGCGGTAATGGTGCGTTCGTCCGCTCACGACGATGGTGGAAGCAGTTCCGTGAACTCACTATCGCCTGTCTCGTTCATAATATCAACCGATCACTCTGAGCAGTCAGTACAGTGGGTTCATAGGTACCACAGCAGGAAACCCGCGACTTCAGGCCTGTCTCTTACCCATAAGTCAGTGATAGAGAGAAAATCTAATCAAATGAGATCTGAGAAGAAGGAATGAGTCAAAATGCGGTCATTATTGGAACTGAACCTTGAGTCGCTATGAGTAC
>NZ_JBPEHH010000138.1:0-8145 GCF_054177595.1 Haladaptatus ordinarius
CGAGTACCGCGCCCTCCTCGATGAAATCTTCACGAAATTGACCGACCGACTGAGTTTCGCAGGCTCGTGGATTGAGAATCATCTCAGCGGATTCATCCAGAAGTTACGTTAATCACTATTACGCCGGGGTAGGTGACCTTCACGAACGGACGACGCAGCGTCCCGAATAGCCGATGCGAGCGCGTCGGTTCATTTGCCGACCGGTCGATTAGGTCCGCAGAGATACCAATCGCGAGGTACATCTTCATAGATAATTATATACTTATAATCCATAATACCGCCTTGCAGGAAAGACTTTAACCGAATCGCCCTATGCCGTTGAATGTGCTCTGGATGCATGGTGACCGAGCAAAACTTCTTCGCATGTAGACCTCGTCCTGAACGCGAACGTCTCGTTTTCACGAACCGACGAAACGGCGTATCGTCCGTGGCAAACGAATCGGTCAGGTCTCCTGTGAATCCTCGAACGGCGACATATCCGGAAGTCTGCCCAGAAAAAACGGGAGGACGTGGTCGGTGTATCGATGCGCTGCAGATACCGACCGGAATGTGGCGGGCACACCAGGCACCGCCAGCGCATCGGGACGGGCATCGCTGCCAAGGACCCAGCTACGAACCCCTGGACAAGCGGTCGCGTGCCGTCTTCGGAAACGAACCCGAGAGCGGGTGTGAGTACAGATGCTCGTGGGCCGGACCTACCTCAGTTCGTGGATGCATGCTGGCACCTGATGTCTCCGGGGTCTCCGGGCAGCGGCTCACGTGATTCGATATGGAAGACGGTCAATCAACCACCGCTACTGCATCAGACACGGTCCGTGGGAGAAAGCCGACCAGACCGAGCATCCTGGTCGGAGCCTTCGCTCACCGACCGTTACTGCGTCGAACGTTGCGACCAGTGGTGGTGTTCGTCGCCATCGTCATCGCCGGTATCGTCGGATTCAGTACGCTCGCCAGCGTCGGCGTCGTGGATGCGTTGTTCTGGTTGCTGGACCCTACGAGCATCGAACTCCACTTTCAGACCCACGACGGCCCGGCGACGCTGGTCAAAGCGTACGCAATCGTGATTCTCTCCGGGCTCATCGTCGCGAGTCTGTGGATCGGTGAAACGCTGTTCTCTGCGGCGTTCGGCGGACAGATACAGGAAGAGCTCAGACATATGCAACTCGAACAAGATATCGCGGCACTCGACGACCACGTCATCATCTGTGGGTACGGGACGTTCGGACGAACCATCGCGTCCCAACTCCGGAACGAAGACCGCAACGTGGTCGTCGTCGAACAGCAGGATGCACAGTACCAACGGGCGATCGACGACGGCGTACTCACGGTCAGCGGTGACGCCCGCCGTGAAGAGACACTCACCGAAGCGGGTGTCAAGCGAGCGGACACCATCATCGGAGCCATCGACGATTCCAACGCGAACATTCAGATCTCCATCGCAGCGAGCCAGCTCGCACCGACCGTCACACTCGTCGTCCGAGCAGGCGACCAACGAGACGAAGCACTCGCTCGTCGCGCCGGTGCGGACGAGGTCGTGATTCCAGAGGTCGTGAGCGGGGAACAGGTGTACTCGAACCTCTGAGTAGGATTCGTGTCGTTTGCGAGGGCGAACTGGTCTGACGGGAGGACCAACCGCACGGAAAGGAACGCCCGAATCCTGGGCAGGTTTTCGACGGAGCAGCTATCACCGTCGTAGGGCAACCGCGGTGTCACCTTTGTCGGGCCGCTGCGATGGAATGTGCTGAATCTGGAACCAGTTACAGAAAGCATTTACCCTCACACGAATGATAATTAACTACCTCAGGTAGGGGTACATGAGGTATATTCTTTCGACGACGACCCGGAGAGAGGGTTCACATATCTATCCCGACGCCTCACGACCTGAATCGGATGCGCGGTCAGCACCCTCCGTACATACTTACGGAAGTGGCGTGTACCGTGGAAACAGCATGGTCTCAGAGGCAGAGGTCGACCAACTCCGCCAGGAAGCCGACACCGTTCTCACTCGCATCCAGGACGTCGAAAAAGGCCTCGAGCGAGCGCGTCGTGAGGCCGGCGACCACTGGGACGACCGCGAACTCGAACTGACCCTCAAGACACCCCAGGGGGAGTCGATAGATGTTGTATTGGACCTGGACGCGAGCGCGGCAGAGAACGCCCAGCATCGATACGAACGGGCTTCGGAACTGGAGGCAGAACTCGAACGCCAGCAGGCCATCGTCGGGCAACTCGCGCCGCTTCCTGCCGACCCCGTCGCGTACCTCATCTGTTATCACCTCAAACGGGTCGGCGGAAACTACCCGCGGTCGATGGCGGGGCATCTCGACGCCGAGCGAGGCCACGTCGAGGACCTCTGTGCGGAGATGGAGACTGCCGGCATCCTCGAGCGTATCGAGTCGGGAACGGTCAAACAGCGACAGGTGAAAGCGAAGAAGGCCGAGGAAGTCCGCCAGCACCACACCTACTACCGACTCTCACAGCAGGGTGACCATCTCCTTCGATTCCTGGAGGAGAGAGAAGGGAAACTGAACGTCCTCCGGCATCTCCGGGACGGACAGACTATCGCGAAGCGACTGGCACGCGGCGGTCCCGACTACCCGCGGATGACCGCCGACGAACTCGAGATGGACTTCGAGTACGTTCGCCACCTCTATCGAGCGCTTCAGCGCGTCGGCCTCGTGACGACCTACGAGGGCAGCACCATCAAGCAGAGCGAACGGAAGTTGAAGCCCAAGGACGAGACACACCGCAAACACACCTACTACGTGACCACGTCCGTCGCCGAACAGTCGTTGCGTGACCTAGAGGAGTGAGCACGCATCTGCCAGCGATACGCTCACCAGCGCCGAACTGCCCGCGAGGACGGCAGTTCGACGGTCGGCGAGTCGAGAGGCTTATTGTCCGGGGGTGGGTAAACTGTAGGGGTTATGAACGACCTACGCACGGGGTTGAGTTATGGCGACGTGCTCCTCGTTCCGAAGCGCTCGCCGGTCGACAGCCGGAGTAACGTCGACATCTCGACAAATCTCACACCAAGTATCGAGCTAGAGACGCCGCTCGTCTCCGCCGCAATGGACACCGTCACGGAGGCAGCGCTCGCGATCGAACTCTCGCGGGCCGGAGGGCTCGGTGTAATCCACCGATTCCTCCCGTCCGAGGAGCAAGCTGAGCAGGTTGCGGACGTCAAAGCCGCCGACGAACGAGTCGGCGCAGCAATCGGTATCAACGAGGATTACGTCGAACGCAGTGCGCTCCTGGTCGAAGCCGGCGTCGACGCGCTCGTGGTCGACGTGGCGCACGGCCACCTCGAACGAACGCTCGATGCAGTAGAGACTCTCGCTACGGAATTTCCGGACGTCGAGCTCGTCGCTGGGAACGTCGCGACACCGTCCGGCGTCGAAGACCTCGCTGCTGCCGGCGCGGATTGTGTCAAGGTGGGTATCGGACCTGGCTCTCACTGTACCACCCGGAAAGTCGCCGGCGCTGGCGTCCCACAGTTGACTGCCGTCGACGACTGTGCAGAAACCGCAGAAGAACTCGGCGTCACCATCTGCGCGGACGGTGGCATCCGCACCTCGGGTGATGCAGTGAAGGCACTGATGGCCGGGGCAGACACCGTGATGCTCGGGAGTCTCTTCTCCGGTACCGACGAAGCGCCGGGTGCGATGGTCGAAGTCGACGGGACTCGATACAAGCGCTCGCGAGGGATGGCGACCACCGCCGCCGCCGACGAACGCGACGACAAGGAGAACAACGTTCGAGCCGACGAGGGCGTAGAGGCGCTGACACCGTACAAGGGGCCGGTTGCGACCGTCGTCAGTGAGTTCTACGCCGGGATACAGTCCGGGCTCTCGTACTGTGGCGGTCACACGATTCCCGAAGCACGTGAGAAGGCCGAGTTCATCCGCGTCGCCCCGAGCGCGAAAGAACGCGAGGGGTACCACACCGACCACGACTGGGAGGGAGTCAGCGTGGACAGCGAGGTGACGAGTATCGACGAGGCCGACGTGGGGGCTGACGACGACCCTGCGAACGCCGCTGCCGAGAGCGACGACTGATTTCGAGACCGTCATACCCTCCGATACATCCACGACCGAAATCGAGGACGACTGACGACCGACTATCTCCACCGACGGAGTGTCACACCGAGTCGACGGAGGTCACTCCATCGACCCCTGCCACACATCCCCATCATTGGATGTTAATCTTACATAACTGGGAGGCCAATAGAATGAATTAGACATCGAATCTCGAAGGACGTGATGGCATCACAAAAAGACGACACGGAGCAGTCCGACACCAACTGTTCGAAAACCGCCGAAGAACGAGACGCCACCGCATACGTCCCACCGGATGAGTATGGACTCCAGTCCGACCGCCGCCGCTTTCTCACCGGTATCGGTGGAGTTGGAACGTTCGGTAGCTTTTCTGCTTTCACCTGGCCAGCGAGTGGTCGCTCCCCCCGCGGCGTCGTCGGGAGCTCCCAGAATCCCGCGTCGAATGCGAAGAAACCGGACGCGGCGTACTCCGCGACCGACCTCGGTACCCTCGGTGGTGCCGAGAGCACCGCGACGGGTATCAACAGTCGTGGGAGCGTCGTCGGAGTTAGCCAGCGAGACGATCTGATTCAACACGCATTTCTGTGGTCGAAGAAGGACGGCATGCAAGACCTCGGAACTCTTACGGACGATACCGTACGGTCGGTGAATACGCCGAGAAGTACTGCTACCGACATCAACGGTCGCAGTCAGGTCGTGGGCGCGAGTCGAGTGACAGATATCTGGGATACCCAGTTCGGAACCCAGCAAGAGGTCTATCCGAATCACGCAATCCGCTGGTCTAAACGCGAGGGGATGCGTGATATCCACCCTATCGGCGAATCCAGCGTTGCCACAGCTAACAACGACCGAGGGGATATCGTCGGGAACTACTACTATTTTGGTGAAGACGACTCCGACGCGTTCATCTGGTCAGAGAAAGAGGGTGCGCGCTCTATCGAATTCGGTCCCGGAACCCTGACTCACCACGCCGAGGACGTAAATAACAGTGGACAGGTCGCCGTAACGACGTGGGATTTCCTCGATGGTGGTCCCGAACGGGCAGTCATCTGGACGGAAGATGAGGGCCCACGAGAACTTGGCACGCTCGGTGGACCCAATAGCAGTGCATCGGGTGTCAATGATAGCGGTCTGGTCGTTGGCGAGAGCAGTTCAAGCGAGGGCTATCACGCATTTATCTGGTCGGAAGACGAGGGGATGCGAAGCCTCGGGACGCTTGGCGGCAACGTCAGCAGGGCCACGGCCATCAACAGCCGCTGTCAGGTCGTGGGCACGAGTCAAACGGCGGACGGAACTCGCCACGCGTTCATCTGGTCGGAAGACGAGGGGATGCGAGACCTCGGGACGCTCGGGGGCAACTACAGCTACGCCACGGATATCAACGAGCGGGGTCAGGTGGTCGGCTATAGCAGAACGGCAGATGGCTATCCGCGCGCCACGTTGTGGAAACCATAGTGACGTGTTCGACACCCTCCAGTAACGATTCCTCGACAGCTCTAGCTGCACCATTTCGAGAACATCTCCTCTACAACCTATTTGTGGTCCGTCAGCACATCTTCTTCTTCATCGCTGACACCCGGTGCCCGCATTTCTTTCTCTTGATAAGTTTAGCTAGGAGTGCTGAATAGAGAGCGCATATTCAGCAGGAAGCGATTATATATCCCGGTCACTCGTCGATATCGCCATCGATCTGTTCGAGAAACGGACGCATCTCGTCGAATCTTGTTCCTCGCCATATCTCGTCTTTGAACCTGTCGAACTCGACGAGTCTCATATCTGCTAACTCGGGAAGCAGGACGTGATGGAGTTCATAACAGACCGTAAAGTGTTCATCGGAATCAAGCGTCTCCCCCTCCCCAAGTATCGGATCTGCGGGCAACACACTCTCATCCAACAGCGCACGTAACACTCGCCACTGTTGCGCTGAGAGGCCGAGGCTTCGGTCAAGGATAATACACGAGAAACTGCTGATAGCCAAACGGTTATCTTTCGCAGTCTCCCAGACCTGATATGGAACTCTCCGTCGTCGACCTCTCACCGGTTCCCGACGGTGGCACCGCGACCGACGCCTACGCGAACACGGTCGAAACCGCACGACAGGCCGAGCGGCTCGGCTACTCTCGATTCTGGGTGGCGGAACACCACGGGATGGCGGACACCCTCGCGGGGACGACGCCCGAGGTACTACTCGGCCACCTCGCCGCCGAAACCGACTCGATTCGCCTCGGTTCGGGAGCGGTGTTGCTCAACCACTACAGCCCGTTCAAAGTCGCAGAAGGGTTCGGTGCGCTCGATGCGCTCGCACCTGGGCGTATCGATGCGGGTCTCGGACGGGCGAACGGCTCGCCGGCCAGCGACCGTGCTCTCGGCACGGAACGACACGTCCAGAATCCCGACGAGGACCACGCCGAGAAAATCGAGGCCGTCATCAATCACCTCTACGACGACTATCCCGACGAGCACGAGTACAGCGACCTGGAAATACCGCGTTCGGGGGAGGACGAGCCCGTTCCGTGGGTGCTCGGGTCGAGTCCATCGAGCGCGGCCATCGCGGGCGAACTCGGGTTGCGGTACTGTTTCGCGGCGTTCATTCGACCGCAGTTCGCCAGATACGCGTTCGAGGATTACCGTGAGCACTTCCAACCGTCGCGATTGGCAGGCAGCATCGACGAGCCAGAAGGAATCGTCGCGGTGAACGCAGTCTGTGCCGAGACTGACGAGGAGGCGGCGCGGCTTCGAGCGGTTGCCGAAGCGTCGTACAAGCGAATGCGACGCGGGGAGGTCGGCACCAGGCCATCCATCGAGGAGGCCATCGACGAACTCGGCGGCGTCCCCGACCCGACGCCGGCCACGCTCGATTCCGATGAGTGGCCGCGAGCGATTTCCGGGAGCCCCGAAACACTCGCCGACGTCCTGGAGCAACTCGCTGGCCGCGTCGGTGTCGACGAAGTCATGATTCAGCACGTCGTCGCTGACCACGACGACGCGCTCCGCTCCCACGAATTACTGGCCGACGGCGTCGGCCTCACGTCCGACTGACGAGCGTTCATCTCATTAAAACTAGGTCTGATATTTAAAAGATATGAAGAATATTAGTTGCATATATATCATAAAATACGGCAATATGTTTTCATATTCTCCGTGGCTCGAGAGAGCACCATGGATCGAGAAAGCGTAAGCGGACATGAGATGCAGTGTTGAACGCAAGACGGGAGCAGTATCGGTATTATGATATGCAGTTTCCCACCGGTAGCTACTCTTTCTCGGCAGATTCTCAGAGCAGACGATTCGATTTCAGCCGACTCGCTCGGTGATCAAAACATCAGTTTCACAAGATACCGTGTGAAGTATGAGTTGGACGATGGCGATGGCTCTCCCGGATACGTCCGGAGAAGGGGAGCAGGCGGCGAGTTAAGGGCTCGCCGCCTGCGCGAGGTTATGCACGATGCACTTGCGCGTGAGCTCCCGGAACTGGCCATGCCAGCTCCGGGAGCGGAGTTCGTCGCCGTCGTCCTTCAGCATCGCAAACACGGTCTCGCTCATCGACCGCTGGTTGTAGACATCATCGTCAATTCGGGCGTTGTGAGCCTTCTTGAGCGCATTTTGTTCGAAGTGTTTGATCACTGGGCGCGTTGACGCGGCACGACAGGCGTCCCGGAGATCTGCCCACGAGTACATCTTATCAGCGAGCAGCGTGTGTAGGTCTCCGGCGTTCCGCCGGAAGACCTGCAACCCGATATGCCCGTCATAGGCCTTCTTCGTCGTGCGCTCATCTGTAGCGGTGAATACTTTCTCATGACTGGAGTTCGTAGCCTTCCCCAGCATGGTCAGCAGAGAGAGTGTCAACGAGGTCTTTCTGCCTGACAAAGAGGACTGTTTAGAGTATCTGCGTGATCAGCGATGGCCGGACAGGGTGACGTGTCCGCACTGCGAGAGTGCGGACACGATCAAGAAGGGAACAACACGAAAGGACGCTCAACGCTATCGCTGTCAGGACTGTGAGAGCATATTCAATGATCTCACAGGGACGGTGTTTGCGGAACATCAGCTCACCATCCCAGAGATGTTCCACATCATCCGAGGCATG
>NZ_JBPEHH010000139.1:0-8004 GCF_054177595.1 Haladaptatus ordinarius
CGAAACACTGACGACCCGAAAGACATCGAGTACAGGGTCGAAGACCGCATCGAAAAACACAGCGAGGACGTCCAGCTGAAGCAATCGACGCTAGACGAGACGTACAACCGGCGGAGTGGGGTTGAACGAACCAATGAATCAGTCAAGGACTGCGGCCTCGGGCGTGCGTTCGCCCGAGGCCGCGTTCATGCACGAGCGCAGGTGTTCCTCGCGCTGTGCTTTCGTCTCGTCATCGCAATCACCAACTACGAATGCGGAGACAATCCGGGAAGCACAATCATCACGGTGTGACAAGAGTTCTATGACACCCTCGTCCGTTACAGTAATACTCAAAGAAGAAATTGCGGCAGATTATCGGTTGAAGAAATGGCGAAAGAGTATACCGACAGCCACACCAACAACGAACATCTGTATACGATCCTCTCGACGTCGTGCTTTCGTCTGCTCTGGAAAATATCCCTCAACAACATCGAACATTTGTCTCCCAACTTCGTCTTTCGCTCTATCTACTTGGTACTGAGCACGCTCCCTCGCTCGCTCCTGAGTCTCTTCAAGCATACGAATACGCATCGAAGTGTAGGGACAAAAGTATGAGGCGCGTACCGTGACAGCCCGATAGACATGAACTGAGGATCAAGATCTCTTGATGGTCAAATGGTAGGTTGGGGAAGCAATGTCCTCGTTTCCGCAAACGCAATTCTCATTGGGGAGAGGAGAGGACTAAACGTGTGTTGCGCTCACTCCGCCAGAGGATGTTCTCTGTTTCGAATCCTCGTGAGGTGTGGCTCATCACGGTCGCCCACGCGGTTAACGAGTTCTATAGCGTCGCACTCCCGCCGATTCTGCCGTTGTTGGTAAACGACTTTGCAATTTCCTACGGTGAGGCGGGCGTATTGCTCACAGTCTTTTTCGCCACATACTCGATCTTCCAGTTGCCCGCAGGCGTCCTTGCAGATCGGATCGGCCAGCGATGGCTCCTTGCCGCAGGGATGGTCATGCTATCTTTAGGCATCCTCATTGCAGCAACAGCGCAGGACTACTGGACGCTCATTGTCGCCGAAATCATCGCTGGCGTCGGCGGCAGCACTTACCACCCAGCAGGAATGTCACTGATCAGTGACTTGGAAAGCGGTGATACTGAGGGAAAAGCCATGGGAATCCATGGTCTCGGCGGTGTCGTCGGAACCGCTCTCGCCCCCGCACTTGTCGGCGGCCTTGCGGCGCTTGTTGACTGGCGACTTGCTCTCATGGTCAGCGCAGCCGTTGGTGTCGCCTACGCGCTCATATTCCTCACTCTGTTCCACGACATCAATCCCACAGAGAACACGCCTGCGATCGAACCCGACGGGGGAGCCGATACGAATAAGGTCTCTGAGAGGACGAAAGATAACTCGGGGAGTCACTGGTCGAATCCTACCGCGCTCATCTCGGTCCCACTTGAGCGCTGGGTCGCGGTGTTGTTTCTCGCCAATCTCGCCATTGCGACCGAACTCGGTGCAGTTCGTACGTTCATCACTTCCTACCTCGTCGAACACGTGGGACTGACCACCACCGTCGCCAACGGCATCTTCTTTGCGATGCTCGTTGGCGCAGGTGCCTCCTCACTCGGTACAGGCGCTCTCGCAGATACCGTTGATCGGCGGACACTCGGCTTCGTAGCGATGGCGATTTCGACGATTGCATTGGGCGCAACGGCACTTGTTCCACCGATCCCGATCGCACTGTTCGGCTGGTTCTTTTTGCTTGGTATTGTGATGTGGGCGGCGTTGCCAACGATGAACGCGATCACCTCGGAGTATTCCGAGCGGTCATTCAGCGGAAGCCTCTTCGGCGTGATGCTCACAGCTGGATCACTCGGCGGAGCGGTGGGACCGCTGTTATTTGGCGTCGTCGCCGAGCGGTTCGGCATGGGTGCGGCATTCCCGCTTGTAGCGAGTGTGAGTGCAATTGGTACCGTCGCTTTCCTCGCGATGCGGCGGGTTTGACATCCTCCTCCGCTAGGAGGCTTTCTATGACACGCTCGTCTATATTACTGTGTGACTGGAAGTGGTAGCATGAGTGAAACCTTCACTGCGACCGCATCGACGACGATCGATGCTGCACCCAAGACTGTCTGGGACGCGCTCACGAACCCGCAGACGATCAAGCAGTACTTCTTCGGCTCGACTGTCCAAACCGATTGGGAAGTCGGAAGCCCAATCGTTTTCCGAGGGGAGTGGGAGGGCGAGACGTACGAGGACAAAGGGGAAATCCAGCGGTTCGAGCCCGAACGAGTGCTCGAATACACCCACTGGTCGCCACTCTCCGGCACGTCCGACATCCCCGAGAACTATCACACGGTGACGTGGAAGTTGGCCGAGATGGACGACGGAACCGAACTCACCCTCACTCAGGACAACAACGACACCGAGAAAGCACGGGATCACTCCGAGGGGAACTGGGAAATGGTACTCAGTAACCTGAAAGAGCTTCTGGAGTCCTGAGGCAGAAGGATTCGATCCGACTCACGAAACCAACGCTCTTCGAGACATGCGAGGCGTACCGTGACCGCACCTGCACTCACAGAGATTCCCGCTTCCCTGTTACCTGCCTCGCCTATTTTGAACGAACCCCGGCTCGGCCCGTGACAGATATGCGCACGCTAATTAACAACTAATCCGCTGAAGGTCGGGGTGCAATCAATTCCTTGGGGGCGATTCTATGACAGCTCTGAGAGTTTATCTCGCCGGCGAAGGGTGGCGGCACTCAGCATAGCGAGCCACCACGACGAATCCCGTCTTGCTGTGGGTGCCGGTGGCGGCTGAGTGCAGTCAGTGAGTACTTCCATGTCCACGTTCAGTGACTCCGAGTCCGCGACAGCATCGCCTTCAGAGACCCAGACGAATCCACGAAACAACGGTGAGCAATCTCGATCACAGTCCGGATGGCTAGACGAAGAGAGCAGCGACAACGGGACACCAACGCTCGAGATGGATCGGTGTCCGGAGTGCGGAGCACGCCGCTTCGTCTCGAAACTACTGGTGTACGAGGTGACGATCTTCGATGAAGGGGGTGAGCGAGAGTTCCGTCGGCAACACGTCCGGGCGGAGTTCGAGTACACCTGTAGCGAGTGCCAGACGATACTCCGGAGGCTGCCTGCCGATCGGCGCGACTACTACGACGAGGTCAACGTCCTGAACGTGGAACGCCGTGCAGCCCTTCGAGATCAACTTCGACAGTTGTGTCGGCGGGTTGGGCGACGGTTCTGGATCACGAAGTCGTGGATCGCGCTTGGACTCCTCACCGTCACAGCGGCAGTGGTCTGGCTGTAACGGACGGTAGCTGGATACGTTCGATCAGAAAAAAGCGGTGATCGAAACTTACTCGACCCCACTCGCATCAATCCCAGGTTGCTTGACGTGCGTCTCGTCGCCGGCCGCCGGCTGTGTGTCGAGCAGTTCGACTGTGCCACTACTTCCATCAATGCGGATGCGTTGCCCGGTTCGAATCCGCTTCGTCGCCTCGGGAACGGAGACGACGGCGGGCAGGCCGTACTCCCGGGCGACGAGCGCGCCGTGACTGACGGCGCCACCGACTTCGGAAACCAGCCCGGCGGCGTTCAAAAACAGCGGTGTCCACCCGGGATCAGTGGAGGGCGCCACAAGTATCTCGCCGCGTTCGACCGTCGCGGTCTTCGGGTCGCGGATGATGCGGGCCACCCCCTCGACGACGCCCGACGAGACGCCAGTCCCGACTAATGCTCCCTCAGGGGCTGTTTCAGATGCCATCTGGGCACGAACGGCTTCCCCTTCGCTCGTCAACACAGGTGGGGCGTCCACGTCGGCGTTTCGTGCGTGTTTCTGGCGACGGGTAGCGATGTCAACGTCGACGTCCTCGCCATCGAGCGCGTCGACCAGTTCGTCCCTGCGGAGATACCAGACGTCGTCCGGGTCGTTGAGTCGCCCTTCGGCGACGAGCAGCTCTCTGGCGTCCAATAGCGCCGTTCGCCACGCGGTGAACGCCCGGGCGGCCTCCTGTTTGGGGTACTCCCGGAGATAGACCGTATCGCGGTACGTACGGATAAGCCAGCGGACGTAGCGGCGGCGAAACGGCCCGAGCAAACCGCCGTCGACGCTTGCCTCGAGACGCGCAGCGGCCGCCTCGGCTTCGTCTTCGAGCCTTTGGATACGTTCGCGGTGGTCGCCCGCCGCCTCGTCAGCGAGGTTCGCGCGAACGACGGCGAGGAGCATCGACGGGTCCTCACGCCAGCGCGGCCTGCTGAGATCGATCTCTCCGGTGCTCCGATGCCCGAACTCGTCGAGGAATTCCTCAAACGCCTCGATGAAGACATCGCTGCCCTCCACGATCTCGAGTTCCGCGAGGGAGGCACCGTCTCGGAGGGCCGCGACGACTTCGGGATGGTCGCGGGCGACGTCGGCGAGGTCGCCAAGGCCGAGGTTGATGCGGGTGACGACGTCGCGTTCGAATCCCCGGCCGACCGCGTTCACGTCCTCGGAATGGTCGGGGAACGTTCGCGTGAGCCAGCCGCCGAGTGCGAATGCGAGGAACAAGGGGCTGATTTGCGGGTAGACCTCCCGGAGAAAGCGCCTGAAGTCGATGCCGTCGAACACGGCACGCGCCCGGGCTTCGGGGGTCGGGCCGTTCGTGACCTCTCCGACGAACAGGTCGCCCAGTCGCCCCCAGGACGCGTCATTGGGAGTGGGCCCGCGGCCGGCCAGCGCACCGAGGATATTCCAAACGATGCGGGGGATCGCCGGACCGATAAGTCGGGCCACTCGCCCGGCCGTCGCGACGTAGCCCGGGAGCGCGCGGACGGTGACGCCGCGGGATTCGAACTCCTCGGGTCGTCGCGACACGATCTCGTCGAGCCCAGCCGAGATGGGTTCGTTTACAGCAGCGATTCGTTCGATCAGCCACGACTGCGTATCGGCATCCCGCAGGAACGGGGTGACGTCGATATAGACCCGTCCCCCGGCCTCGACCGTCGGGTTACCGATAGAGGCGTCGAGTCCGGCGGCGGAGAGCGCGTTACCGGTGTAGGTCCGCCAGACGTCACGGACGAGCGGCGGCATCGCCTCCGGCATCGCCTGCATGTGGCCCATACTGATGTAGACGTGAAGCCGGTCATCGTCGGGCGACGGAGTCGGGAGGGGGAACAGCGACGTGATGGGGCGGGACTGCAAGAGAACGAACTGGCCGTCGACGAGCGCCCACTCGACGTCCTGTGGCGCGCCGAGCAGTGTTTCAGCCCGCTCGCCGAGTCCGACGAGAGTGCGGAGCTGGTCGTCGGTGAGCACACGTGCCTCCCGTCGGTCCGGCGAGAGTTCAACTCTGTTGATTTCGCTCCTTTCGGCGGTTTGCGTCTTCTCAGGTTCGATCTCCTGTGTCCCGTCTTCAGCGGTACCGTCCCTCTGAAGCTCACGGGCGAACGCCTTGGTGCCGACCGTGTACTCTACGACCTCGTCGGTCCGGGTGTCCACGAGCGCGTGGTCCGGTGTGACGTCGCCGGCGACGATGCTCTCGCCGAGCCCGAAACTCGCGTCGACCAATGCGACGTGTCGGTTTCCGGACGCGGGGTCCGCGGTGAAGAGAACGCCGGCGGCTGTCGCATCGACCATCGGCTGGACGACGACGGCCATCTCCACGTCGGCGTGGGCAATACCGTTGCGCGCTCGGTAGGCGACCGCCCGGTCAGTGAAGAGACTGGCCATGCAATCACGGACGCGGTCGAGGACGTCCTCACCTGCCACGCCAAGGAACGTCTCGTGCTGACCGGCAAACGACGCGCTCGGGAGATCCTCGGCCGTGGCACTCGACCGGACGGCGAAAGAGCCGTCGCTCTCGAACGATGTGATTGCGTTGGTGATCACCGCTTCGACGGACGCGTCGAATTCGCGGTTCTCAAGGAGCGATCGCAGGTCGGCTGCGGTCGCGGTGAGTGCGTCGGTGTCGGCCGAGTCGAGTGCGTCCAATTGACTGAGTGCGTCCTGACTCTGTGGTGAATCGACGAACTCCCGGTACGCAGCGGTGGTGACGATGAACCCCCGCGGGACAGGGAGACCAGCCCGAGCTAGCGCGGCCAGATTCGCACCCTTGCCCCCAGCTACGCCGATGTCTTCGGCCCCCGGTTCGTGGAACCATCGCACGACACTCCTATTCGAATCCGCTGGCATCGTAACTAGTGGTGCATTGATACGCGCCGTGCAACTATAACGATAGACCTCTCAGCTTCCCGCTCCGAGCTAAGTTCGCCAAGCGACCACGTTACTGTCGATAAGCGATCTCGGATACTGGGAGACCTCTGCTCTCGTCAGGGTCGTGATGGCAGCCGCAGTTCGTCATCGACTTCGTAGAGATAGCCCTTCAGCAGCAGCTGCTCGATGTGTGCTCGTGCGTCGGCACGTTCGATACCCTGGTCCATGAGATGAGCGACGGCGTCCTCTCGCGTGAGAATCTCGTCAGTCCCCGCGCTGTCGACGTACTGCTCGAGATGATCGAGCGCGGCTTCCTCACTGGAGTTGATCGGGGTCCGAGAATTCTCCATTATGTAAGGTATCGGTATCTCCGGATTTGACGATTGGGGTGCTACCTTCGTGTCACTACGGTCCAGTCAGGGTCGAGTTTGTCGACGCCAAAAGGCGCGAGGCGCGCCTACGAGCGTGCCAGAGCGTGAATTCACATGACTGGTCCAGACGCATTCGATGATACGGCAGCCGATTATGAACGGCTCGAAACCGAACTCCTCTCACAGGACCGGGATGCAGCCCGGGTGGCGACGGCGGACGTCGACGAGACGATGGCGCGACAGCTCGTCAGTGACCTCGTCGACGACGGTGTCGTGACGGCGGTCGCCGAGCAGCGAGTCCTCGTTCACGAACCGAGTGGCGAAGTGTTCCACTCGATTCGACAGCTAGCTGTCTTCCATCGTGGGTGGACGGCCGGCCGTGATGCCGACGAGGAGACGTCGTAATGCAGCAGACGCTTTCGGGATGTGCGTTCTGCGATGCGCTTCCCTGGTCGGAGCGTGGCGTCGCTTTCACCTGGGGGAAAGATGAACGGGTTTCGCATCCGATCTGCGTCGACTGCGCCGTCCAAGTCCGGGCCGACTCCGACGACCGAGATCACCACGCCTGTGATAGCTGTGGTCTCGTCGTCGACACGCTCGCTGCGCTCACTCGATTCCGCGTTGAACTTGGCCATCTCGAGGGGACTCTACACCTCTGTGTCCGCTATGACATCCTCCTCGCCGTTCACGGCGAGGTTTCCTCGCGCTGGGGGTATCGCTTACCGACCCACGGAGGCAACTTGCGGGTTCGTATGCTCCTCGTTGGGACGGAGAGAGCGTGGTGACTCCAACCAGTCGTGGTTGTCCCACTTGAGGCATACAGGCCGTGCCATCGACCGTGTTACTGTCGTCTGCCGCCGAAGGAACGTCTCTGACGCAACGAGGTCAGCGTGCCCCTCGAACCCACACGGACACGTCAACGTGTCACGGTGACGGGTCGTATCCCCTGTCGAACCACAGTTCGGACACGTCTGAGTTGTCCACGCTTCTGATCGAACCTCAACCGTGATGCCGTATTCTTCCGCGGTACACGTCAGTCGGTTCACGAACGCTCGGAACGCCCAGAAGTTGTGCGTCTTCGCGTTCGTCTCCACTGACCAGTGTGTGTCGAGTACGTCCGTTAACGCCCCAACGTACACCGTCGAAACGCCTTCATCGTACAGGCGTTCGATGAGGTCGCGGGCAAGCGCGTCGTGGGCATGGTCACGACGTTTCGTTCGCCGGTCGTACAGACGTCGGATGCGGTGACTACGGCTCAATTGAATCCGCAGAAGACGGCGGGATAAGTCGTCAGAATCATGTACTGAAGCGGGAGAGTGAAGTTGTGCAGAAGACACTCTTCCGCTTCGTGAAGCAAGTGGCTTCACTCGCTCAAAAGCTTACTGACGCGGCTCTCATCCAGCTTAGCCATCCAGCCGGCAACGGGTTTGCCGGCTGGA
>NZ_JBPEHH010000140.1:0-8002 GCF_054177595.1 Haladaptatus ordinarius
GACCTGCAGGTGGTTGCGGCTGATGCGAACTATTCGTGGAGCGACCTCCGAGAGGAGTGTCGCTCCACCTCAACGCGACCGCTCATCAAACACAAGGAGCATACCCCGCTGAAGAAGGCGCACAACGTCCGGATGGACGCTGATGCCTATCACCAGCGGTGGATGAGCGAGACTGGCTTCTCGCTGTTGAAGGACGACGACGGCGAAAAGCTGCGCTCCCGGAGCTGGCACGGCCAATTCCGGGAGCTGACACGGAAGTGCATTGTGCATAACCTGACGCAGGCGGCGAGTTAGGGCTCGCCGCCTACTCCCCTTCTCCGGACGGATCCAGGAGAGGCATCGCCGTCGTCACCTGAACGGGACGGCTAAGATACCATAGTTCTGACCCTTCAGCAAAAGCCGCTAGTGACAGCTACTGCATCTTCTGACCCCAAGAACCGGACTCCTACGCCGTGAAAGCGTAAGGAATCGACCCCCCCGACGCTGTCTTGCGTTCAACAAGGCAACCCATGTTCTGGTTTTTCATATTCGACTCGGTATCGCGAGGGTGGAGTGACACGAGAACACCGCTCAAGTTAATGGGGCTCAGTGTATTCATCAATGTCCATATCGATCCGATCGCCATCCACGGCTTTTCGGCGAACCCGTTTTTCGGATGGGTCGGACTCCACTCGCTCGAAGCGGTGCTCCTGACGCAAACGGGTTTCACCGGTTACGGCGTCAAGGGGGCTGCAATCGCGACGGTGTTCTCCAGATCTGTTGCCGCGGTCCTCGGCCTCTCCATTCTTTTTTCTGGCCAGAGTGGACTCACCGTCACACTCGAAACCCTCCGATTACGACGAACGACACTCTCCGACATCGTTACGGTCGGTGTCCCGACAGCGATCGAAATGGGATCTCGTGCAAGCGGTATCGCAATTCTAACCGCGATTATCGCGATAGAAGGTGATGCCGCCGTCGCGCCGTACGGAATCGCCGAATATCTCGCCGCACTCCTGTTCTTACCGGCCCTCGGACTCGCAAGAGGGACTGAAACCACGGTCGGCCAGAATCTTGGCGCTGATCAGGTGAGGCGTGCGAAGCACGCAGTGTACCTGAGTACAGGCATGGTAATTGTCGTATTCGTTTTCGCGGTTGCAGCTGCATATCCCTTCGCGGAATCTATCGTCAGCGTCTTCCTGACTGCTGAGACGAACAGTGGAGCTGCCGAGGCCATAATCCGGAGTAGTGCTGCATACGTGTGGATAGTCGGCCCCGCGATGATTTTCCTCGGCGTATTTCAGGTACACTTGCGGCTTTCCGAGGGAGTGGGAATACGAAACTTGCGATGGCACTGTCTGTCCAAGAGTTGTGGATGTTCCGGCTCCCGTTGAGCTATGTGTTTCTAACGTGGTTCGAAATGGGCATCGTCGGCGTATGGTATGCAATCGCATTATCATATATTATCTCGACGATGATTACCGCGGTGTGGTTCCTCCGAGGAACGTGGATTACGTCCCCCTCGCTCTGAAGAAAATTGGGATGTAATAGGAATATAGCACAGTCGAGCGCGTATTCTAAAGTGGCCCGCTTCACCGAACGGTGTGTCGGTTTGTCTCAGAATTTATGGATCGAATTCAGCGCACAGCTTGAGTGAGAATCCGCGATTCTAATTTCTGGAGGTGCTCGCCCACTGTGGCTACACTGAGGTCAACTTGGTCGGCGATTTCTCTGAGACCCACCTGCCGCGGCACATCGTAGTACCCCTGTTTAATCGCTAGTTCCAATAATTCTTGCTGGCGATCCGTCAGCAGAGACGTAAGCTGCCGCATATCTGAGTGATACTCGCCGACCCCTTCGAGCGTAATCTGAATTCCGTCAGGGATTTCTGCGATTGCCTCTCGAATCTTCTTGTCGTCTCCAAGCATGGTTATCCGAAGCCCACCGCGATCGGTGTATTCCATCGGCCAGTCCACAACGATCTCATATCGTCGGAATATACCGAGAAGGTCAGTCATGAGGGCATTCGCTCGAAAATGGAGGTAGACCAGCCCGTCCGATGCCTCAGACCGCTCAATTGATAGCACCTCTGGATCCGCCTCAAGTACTTTCGTGGCCTGTTCAAGGTCACCACGGAGTTGATACAGTGCTACGCCGGTTCCGTCATCCAAGAGGTTGATGTAGTGAATCGCGTCACCGATTACTGCTTGGTCGGTACACTCACCGTTAGAACAGTGTTCATCGACTATCCGAGAAATTACGAATATGATATATCTCATACTATCGGTTCGTTCTTTCTGCTTATCGGGCTCAGGACAACCGTATTGGGTCGCTGTGTCTAGTAACAAATTGATTGGGCTGCGTTTGTCGCGGGCAGTGGCGCATCGAAGGAAGAGTAGGCAGCGTACATATTTATACCTGCCTCAAATGTTCGGCGCTATTTGCATGCAGAAGTGGAGCGTCTAGATCACCAACTCATGCCGAACATTAAAACTGGAAGCGACACCACGAACCGGACGGAAACGAAACCACCAACTGCTGGTCAGCCGATCTTCGCCGCGCTCGCTGAGCGCTTTGACCTTACCGAGCATCGGCGGTATCTCACACGCGACCTCAAGGGGACGATACTGAATCTCGGCGTGGGGAGCGGTGCAATGTTCTCGTACCTGCAAACAGCAGTCCAGCGTGATCCAGCACTCGATTTGCATGCAATCGAACCGGATCCCAAGAGGCGGCGGCAGGCGAAGCGGACAGCCAGCAGGTACGATCTGGACATACACCTGCAATCAGGCCGGGCTGAATCCCTGCCCTATGCGGACGATACGTTCGATGTGGTCATCGCTTCTGCGGTGTTCTGTTCGGTGCAGGATCCGTCTCGAGCGCTCAAGGAGGTCCACCGCGTTGTGAAGCCGGATGGCGAATTTCGCTTTCTCGAACACGTCCGGGCGGACGGTCTGCGTGGCTACATCCAAGATGCGGTGACACCGCTCTGGAAACGGATCGACAATGGCTGCCATCTCAACCGACGAACGGACGACTGGATCTCAGCAGGTTCCTTCGTTCTCGACGAAATCGAGACGCTGAGTCTCGGTGTTAGCCCGTCCAAACCCTTCGTGCGCGGAACTGCCACGCCAGTGAGCCATACCAAAACTGACAGCCGAATCGATAGGAGCGATTATGACTCTTCGAGCATGGTGACATCCTCGGGTGATGATCGATTCCGGGAATCGCACTGAAACATGAACGCGAAAGCAACTGTGTTGACAATCTTCGGCGCCATCGTGGCGCTTCTCGGGATATTATGGTCAGTTCAAGGCCTTGGACTCATCCAGATAGATCCCATTTTGTGCGCCGCAGACTGCGAACCGATCACTGGACAATCAGTGCAGTGGGCGGTTATTGGCGTGATAGCCCTGTTCGTGGGAATCGTCATTGTCTGGGCGGGACTGAGAGGCGTAAATCGATGATGGTTCCGAGTGGAGTCCTCACGACTATCACCGGGAAAAGAAACCAACAGTGGAACTGAGGAAGTGGTTGTATCGTGGCGAATGCCCCGATCGGGTCGCGCGTCTCATCGACCGGTTCACCGCCGCTCTCCGAGCGCAGGGTCGGCCGCAAGTCTAGGACTCGTTCAGGGCCACCGCGGCGCGAACGAGGGACTTGAAGGCTTTCTCGTCAATCTCGTCACCCTCGTGAATGTCAATGGCGCGACTGACGTTAGCGTCGAGGCTGGCGTTGAAGAGACCTGCCGGATCCTCGAGGGAAGCACCTTTGGCAAAGGTCAGTTTTACCTTCTTCTTGTACGTCTCGCCAGTACAGATGTTCCCGTCGTGGACCCATACCGGAACCCCATGTGGGTTCGACGGCTTTCTCCATTTCACTTCCTCGACCACATCGGGGTCGGCCTCCTTGATGAGACCACGCATCCGGGAAAGCGTCTCGCCCCGCCAGTCGGAAAGTTCCTTGATTCTCGCGTCGATCAGCTCGGAGGGAGATTCGTCGTTCTCTGAGGCTTCACCTGTCATGACTGCTCTCCTCCAGGCGTCTTGGGGTGTCTTTGCTGAATCGGGATGCAGAACATCTGAGTTGTGTACCAAGACGTAACTTGCTCAGCGACTCGCTCCTCGTCGCCGACAGAGCAAGCGCCCGGATGCGAAGCGATGTATCGTTCAGTTCTCTGAGCGCCTCACGCCCGGTATGCCCGCTTGCATTGGTCACCAATACCGTTGAAGTGGTTCGTTGTATCATACTACTCACAGCTACTCAGGAGACGCACGAGCATACGAATGCTGCCGAACACTTAGCGTGGCTTTATCAACTTGGTATTCTAGTCGTGTCCCCACCGCTTCGGCCCCAACTCGCAGCGATATACGGAACGCAGCCGTCACAGTACGGGTTGTTGCATGCCTACTACGCTGATGTTCAGCACGTTCTCGAGGCATGTCCACGCAACTACCCATTGACGGCCCAACTGTCACAAATCCTCGATTCCCCTCATATCTCACCTCCAAATGCTCGGCAACATGCTTTCGCTCCTCGTGGAGTTGGATGTGATCAGTGTCTATAGCGATCGCAACAACGGGAACCGGTATGGTTTGACGCAGTACGATCCCAACAGAATGTAGCATCTCGTCCTTGTTTTCGAGACCGTGTCTGCCCCGTTGTCTTCTGTTAGAGATTAGTAGCGTATACCACTATCTTCGACCGTGGGGAGTTGACGAGATAGGCCAGTGAGATGACGTCTCGATTGGACTTTCGGCAAAACGCAATCGTGTTTTGAGAGATTGGTCATAATTATTTTTTCTTGTTCTGGTCTTGATCTAACTGGGTCGGTTGTTACCGACTCCATACCCCAACGGCCCCCACCACTGGAATAGTCTACGAAGCATAGGCCAAACAAGAATGAAACGTCATTAGGTACCACGCGTGTCTGTCGTGGCGACGCCCCAGTCGAAACGATTTGCCACCATTGACTCACCATGGAGTTTCACCACGACTGGGGCGTCGCAAATTCCATCCCTTGCAATCCCAACCCAGTAGATGGTAGCTCTCACGGGATATTTCACTGCTGAACCAGACGCCGAAAATCCGTTCACGCCTGGTGACCGGGTGGTGAAAGCAGGTGACGATGTCGTTGTCAACATCATCGATGCGTTCCAAGGTAGTGAGCGAGAGGCAACTATCATCTCGTTAGTGTTAGAGATTCGCCATATCAGGCCCTCCAGCAGAACCAGACGCTGACTTTCTCCCTCCCTATTTGCTGAACGAGAGGACTTACTGCCGAGCAACAGCATGCAGGGACCAGCAGTCGATGCCACGCCACCAAAGCACACGCGTCGGGTGATGGTCGTGACCGAACCGACCGTTCGAAGTGCGATGCTGGGGGCAATCCATGCACGCTAGGACGCGAGTGTCCGGACGTTCACGGCTGCCGCCGACTGCTGTCGGCTCTGCGCACAGTTCTGTACCCATATTCAGAACGAAGAACTCTACGGCTTACTCGAACGTCTCGATATATGAGTTCACTGTAGGGTGGGAAAGGTATCTGAGACGAATCTGGAGGTTGCCGAGAATCCTTCACGCCGGATGACTACGTCATCAAAACGGATTACGACGACCCGAATCGGGCGGTGGTAGTCGAGGTGAGTCAGCTACCCACGACTGAAGTCGTGGGAGATATCACTCACCCGTCACATGTTGGCGATCACGCCCTCCAGATTGTTGAGGAAGCCCCCCCAGCCCTCGCTGGCGCCGTCGACCATCTGGGCATCGGGGAGTTCGTGGGTGAGGACGACCTTGGTTCCGTCGTCTGCGTCGTGGAACTCGTACGTGACGCGGTTCACGCCCTGCGGGGTTTCCTCCACGGTCACGAGGCGTTCGTGCTTGACGACCTCCTCGAACGTGCCTTCGTTGTCCATCTGGTGCTCCTCGCCCGTCCAGCTCACGGACATCCCGCCGCCGGGCACGGGGTCGAGCGCGTGTACCTCCGCCTCCATGCCCGCCGGCACGAACCACTGCGCCAGCTCGTCGGGATCCGTGAACGCCCGCCACACGCGCTCGCGGGGCGCGTCGAAGGTTCGCCGGACGGTCAGCTGGTTATCGTCGGTCATTCGTCGTCCTCCAACAGTGCTGCCAGGTTCACGAGGGAGCTGTTCCACCCCTCGTTGGCGTCCTCGGGCGGGATGGCCTCTGGAATGTGCTCTTGGTGGACGGTGACCTCGGTTCCTTCGGGCACCGCCTCGAAGGTGACTGTCACCGTCATCTCGCCGGCCATCTCGGGGTCTTCGGTCTCGAACGCGTCCGTCTGGACGATGCGCTTGCCGGGCTCAAGCACCACATAGGTGCCCCCGAAGGAGTGGTCGTAGTCGGCGAACGCCTCGGTCTCACCGGTGAACGTGATCCGATACGTCCCGCCCTCCTCGGGTTCCAGATGGTGGACCTCCGCGCTGAAGCCGGTCGGCGGGAGCCACTGGGCGAGTTCGTCGGGATCGAGGAACGCCCGGTACACCCGCTCGGGCGGCCACTGGATCACGCGACTCACCGTGATGCTCCGTTCCTCGGTCGTCGGGTCGGCATCGTCGCTCATTCGTTGTCCTCCTCCGTGGCCGGCTCGTAGGTGAGCACGACGACGCCCGAACTGAACGCCTCCGTGTCGACGAGGCGCATCGTCGTCGGCGCGCTCGTGCCCTCGAAGAGACGCTTGCCGCTCCCCTGGACGACGGGGTGAACCATGAGGCGGTACTCATCGACGAGGTCGTGTTCCACCAGCGTCTCCACAAGGTCGCCGCTGCCGTTGACGAGAATGTCCTGTCCATCCTCCTGTTTCAACGCGGCGACTGCCTCGGCGACATCACCGTCGATGATCGTGGAATTGTTCCACTCGGCTTCCTCAAGACTCGTCGAGACGACGTACTTCGGGAGGCTGTTTATTCGGTCGGCGAAGCCTGTCTCATCCGTCCGGTCGGGCCAAGCGTCCGCGAACGATTCGTAGGTCGTCCGACCTAGCAGGAGCGCGCCCGACCTGAACAACTCGTCGTGCTTGTACTCTTGTTGCTCCTCGCTGAAGAACGCGAACGACCACTCCTCCGGTGCCTCCATGACGCCGTCGAGCGTCAGGAACTCCGAGATGATCAGGTTTCGCTGGGACGATACGGTGGTAGTATTATCACTCATTCTTGATCTTCCTCCAAGTGGGTGGCTAACGCATCGAACCGATCTTCCCAGAAGACTCGGTACCGAGTGAGCCATCCAAATGCAGCACTTAGCGGTGCGGCGTTTAGGTGGCAGCGACGAACTCGACCGTCTTTCCTAATATCGATTAGGCCAGCGTCCTCAAGCACATGAAGATGCTTGGAGACGGCGGCTAAGGAAACGTCGTGCGGTTCAGCCAGTTCGCTGACGCTCTCCGGCCCGTCGGCCACCTCTTCGAGGATGGCCCGACGGATGGGGTGTGCCAGCGCCTGGAAGACCGCGTCGAGATCGAAGTCGTCCGGCAGTCGTTCAACCATCCGGTTGAATGGACATCGGACATATACTTAACTCTTTGGTTGAACGTGGTCGATAGGCCATTTACCGGTCATTCACGGCAATGGCAACCTGTTCACGAAAATCATAACAGTAGCGGTGACGGTACCCGGTGGCAATGACGAGCGAGACCGGGCGGGTGTTTAAACGGCTTCTCGGAGTGGTCTGAAATGGGACAAACCTGGGCACAGTCGACGACCTCGTTCACGACGAGGATTACGACACCTCTAGACTCTAGACTCGCGACGACTCGTGACTCTGTTCGGCGGCACTGATGAGCGCTTCTGGAGCAAGGAGTTCAACAAGTCCAACTACCGAGAGTATCGTGCGAAGCATGGTGTATACATTTGTCGTCCATTATGTTCAACCCTGCTCTATAGTCGCTAGTTGTCCACTCTGGCTCAGGAGTCCAGCAGCTGATACGTAGTCCTGAGTGAAGCGGGTGAATCAGGAACCTGATTCATCCGCTGTCCGGATACGCACCTGGTGAACCTACCAA
>NZ_JBPEHH010000141.1:0-7938 GCF_054177595.1 Haladaptatus ordinarius
GCCACTCCTCGAACGTCGTGAATTGATCCGAATAATGAACGCATCCTGAGTGGTTCTTTCTTCTCGTGACAGATCTGAGTGATTTTTCTCGCTAGCTCTGACTTATGGGTAAGAGACAGGACTGAAGTCGTGGGGAGCTGACCAAAAGAGGAAGCGAACGGAACGACCCACGCAACAGTCACTCGCTTTCGGAACTGAACTCGTCAGGATCGAACTCTTCGAGATCATCGTCCGAATCCGAGGACGTCTCCTGCGTCTCTGATGGTACCGGGACGTCACCAGTCGTTGCCCCCGTCTGTTTTGTGTTCTTATCTTGGGTGGTATCGGTCGAAGCTTCGGCTGTCTCGTGAGGTGTGTCGGTAGACGCATCCTCGGCGCTCTCCAGCGATTCGACGGCTTCAATGACGGTTTGTTGATATATGTCGATCATCTCACCGTATTCGTCGCGGGCCATCCGACCGTACTTGTTCGCCTCATCATCAAACGCGTCGATGCGTTCAAGCGTGCGCTCGGCAGTCTCGATCACCCAGCGATCGCGAGTGATCTCATCGACAATCGTCAGGTGTTCAGGGCGCAGCGAGACATTGACGGTGCCATCGTCGGTTTCGTACGTGCGGGGTTTCCCAACCACGGCGACGAATGCGGGCGGCTCGGTGTCTCGGAGCATCCCTGCCGCTTCGGGCTGATATTGGCCGGCGTAGACGAAGAACGTCCCCGTTGGGTCAACGATACGACCTTGCCAGTATTCGTCCTCGCTGCCCACATCCTCAGTTTCGGTGAGTGTGCCGACGACAAAGACGCGGTTAGCCTTCGCACCGGTCGGCAACAATGCATACACGGGGGCCCGGTCGTCGTCGGACTCGCGAAACGTGTAGGTGGCGTCATTGAACTCGCGGGCGAACGCTCGCTGGGCCACTTCGCGCATTGGGGCCTGACCTTGACTCATCTTAAATCGACCTCGCGCGGGTGAGAATAGCCGTAGGGTCGCCCACGTTTTCAACCCGTTCAACCTCATTCGCCAACACGTATCGTCCGAAAACCGGGCCAGTCACACGGTAGTAACACCCCAGCGTTTCATCGCGCAGCGTGTCGGCGACCACGCTCGTGTCCAGTGCGTCCATTGCCATCTCCTTGGCGCTCTCCAGCGTGAGGTCGCTTACCGCCTCTGTCATCTCTTGATTGAAGATGACGTCTTGGACCGTGTCACCGTCATCGAGAACGCCCTTAATTCGAAGGTCGAACTCACCGTCACCCTCGCCGTGCTCCGAGCAGCGCCCGTTCTGAAGGACGCGTGTGCAGTCGTCTTCAGGACATCGCTTGATCATCCCGCTTCCGCTCTGGATGTCCACAAGAGCGCCCGTCACCTCGATCTCGTTATCACCGACCTCGATATCCCGATCAATCTCCTCGACGGTGGTGGTGCGGTTGAGTTTCACGGAGTACTGGCCTTGATACTCGTCAGTGACGACGTTGCCAAGGGAGTAGACGCTGCCCTCGGCGAGTGCGGGCAGATCGGATTTGGCCCATTTGGTGAACTTGATCGTGCCCGTTTCGTCACCGAGCAGGCCCACCTGTGCGATGGCGTCACTCCGAGGATCCCAGAGGTCGACCACTTTTGCAGTTACGTCGACCCACTGATCAGGCTCATCGATGTCGGCCAGATCGACCTCTTGATTATCACTCTCGAGATCGTTGCGATCGATGTCGTTTTCATCGAGATACGTGCTGATAATGCTTCGACGTGCCTCTTCGAGTGGCACCTTGTACTCTTTGACAAGCGTGGTGAGACGGTCTTCGATATCGTCGGATGCGACGTCGACAGCCTCAGTGAGCTGGTCAGCAATCTCCTCAGCCTGTTGGCGTAACTCAGATTCGGTCATGATTGGTCCATCTCCGCCTCGTGTTCGGTGGGAGATGAGTGAGATTACTGTACCCTTAGTCTAAAAGGTATGGCAACCGGGTCGAAAGTGAAACCGCCGTTCGAGATCAGAATCAGCTGCGAACTCCCGGGCGAGAAACGCCCGGAGTGCGTCAGGAGGCGTCTCTTCGAGTATGTCCTCTGTGTCGCCTATATCTGGAAACACAACGACTAGTGGTCCGTCAACTATGGACTGATGGATTCAAAGTTCTACGCTCTAATACAAGATATCAGACATTTCTCTTACGGTGTGCGAGATACAGAGCGCGTATCTTGCACGGCATCATTCGGGTGACACCGGCAGAGTGTCGGATACAGGCTGTTGAGTAGACGCGTTGATCGTTCAACACCGTGTTCCCCATCAAGACCTAGGGGCTGAACGCCCTCGCTGTACGAACTCGGTGGACAATGGTCTCTCGGCACGTGCATCCTGCCGTTCGAACATCGTTTCTATCAACAGAATTCTTTTGTCTCCAGGGGACCTCTTGTGTGTATGACTTCTTCTACCCTCTCACCGGCCAGGGTGCTGGAGGTGGTCGACACGCTCGGGCCTCCCAATACGCCATCGCTCTTCAGAAGCAGATTGTTGGTCGAGGATAGCTGCCGCTAGAAATCGTAGCGGGCAAGGGTGACGCGTTCGCGTCACCCGATATGTTCCCATTTGAATTGCTGAACTCGGAGGCGAGCGCCGCGAACCTGCTGGAGCAGGTTCGCTGGCGAGAGGGCCTCCAGTGCCCGCGCTGCCGGTCTGAGTAAGTGGTTAAACGCGGCAGCTACCGAGAATATCAGCGGTATCTCTGTAAGGATTGCGACCGCACGTTCAACGACAAGACCGGCACGATCTTCGCGCACGCGAAGATCGGCCTCGATAACCTCCTGTTCGCGTTCTACTCGTTGCTCCGGTTTAACACGAGTATCCGTCAGTTAGAGGCTGAACTCGGTGTTTCCTACCGGACGCTTCATCAGCGCGTCGAGCAGTTCGCCAGAACGCTCGACGCGCCAACCTTCACTCTCGATGGTCCGGTCGAGATTGATGAGTTCTACGTCTCTGCTGGGAAGAAAGGCCGCGAGCGCGACCGCGTCGCGCTCGCGTGGCCTCTCGAAACGTGGACGAGGAACGTACACCGAGGACAAACCGCCAGTATTCACGCTCGTTGATCACGGAAGCGATCAGCGATACGTCGTCCCGGCGAAATCCGCCGACGAATCGACTGTGCGACTTCTCCTCGGAAAACACGAGGAGGAGTCGTTCACGGTCTACACGGACGGATTTCGGGCCTACGACCCGCTAGAAGACGATGAGAACTTCCACCGAGAAGCAGTGATTCACGGAGATGGTGAGTACGTCGATGGAGACGCACACGTGAACACCTGCGAGAGCCACGCGTCGCTGGCGCGACGGTGGCTCTCGCCGCATCGAGGTGTCTCGAAGGACAAACTGACAGCGTATCTCAGATCGTTCCAGCTCCGACGACGAATCCTCCGAAAACCAGGTCGAAAAGCACTCAAACAAATCGTTCAAGCAGTTCTCTGAGTCACCAACAATGTACTTCACAAGAGCGATTGTTCTATTCCCTCCGGCGTACTCTCGCCGGGGATTTTGTCCGGCAAGGCACTGGCCCATGGAGAGGCACTGTCTCGTCCGTCGGTCGGACGAGATGGGCTGACTCACACCGCTTTAATTCAGCGTGTTCTCAGGTGTTTCGCGGGTGGTGAATCCACCTCGGAGGGACACCGTCACCGTCCCGCTGTTTGGGGTCGGCCTACGACGACCAGAGACGCTTTTGGCCTCAGTGCACTACTATGACAATAGTTATCAACGCTACTAAGGCTTGCGATTATGTGGCGAAACCGTCGCAAGCAATCGACGGCGGTTACACAGATAGCGAACGCGATTCCTCCCGCGCCTGAAGTCGCGGGTTTCCTGCTGTGGTACCTATGAAGGTCGTTGCGTGGTCGTTGCTCCCTCATTTTTGTGAAACAAAGCATAACAGCCATTTTCGTGTAGCGTCCTGTACGATTATGGATGGGGAGCGGAAGCCGACACTGACTGAAGCAACCGTCAGGGAACTGGCGCGATCCAAATCGTACGAGCGGGGGCAATCCTACTACGAACAAAGGGCGGTCAGCGACGTCATTCGTCGTGATGAGACGCTCCAGGCCGAAGTCATGGGAAGCCAGTACCAGCCCTACCGGGTAACCATCGAGTTCGACGACGCCGGTATCGCACGGACCGATTGTTCCTGCCCATATGATCACGGCGGAATCTGCAAGCACCGTGTTGCTGTACTGTTGACCTACATCCGCGATCCCGGCCGTATCAGCCACGAGCAAGCGATTACGGAAGTGATAGCGGACGCGGATCCAGACACGCTTCAGGACCTGCTGGTCGGACTCGTCGACAGTCGTCCAGAGATCGCCGAGTTGATCGAATCCCGTCTCGGCACGACACAAGATAGGACAGCAGCTGCAGCGCAGGTTTCCGTGAATCTGGACTCGATTCGCCGCCAAGCAAGCCACGCGTTGCCAAATCCCGGGCAACGAGGCCACGGTGATGCGTACGCCGAAGCAGAGCGCATGGCTGAGGAACTGGATGTATTGATCGAGCAGGCACGACGGGCTATCGAGGTTGACGACGGTGAGACGGCACTCGAAGTCCTCGAAGCAATCACCGAGGCGATAGTTGCTGGCAGATGGGCTGAGCTTCTTCCGCATGATGTCCCCAGTGTGTATGAGGTTCTCGGTGATCTCAGTGAGACGTTCACCGAAGCTATTCTCACGGCTGATCTGACCGAGAGTGAACAGGACGACTGGGAGCAACGACTCACCGAGTGGGACGACCAATTAATGTATTTCATGGGGGAGTCGACACTTGCCGCTGCCGCTGACGCAGCGGGACAGGGATGGGACGATGAACGGGTTCAACAGGCGATGCAGGGAGTCCTCGGCGAGAACGAGTTCTGGGACGAAGACGAACGCTGGTACGAAGAAGACATCATCGCTGCCCGCCTCGCCGTCCTCGAACGACGGGGACGTACTGAAGAATATCTCAACCTGGCGCAGGCAGCAGGGCAGTCCCTGGCCTATGCGAGGATGCTGGTACAGGACGGACGCATCGAGGAGGCCGTCGAGTACGGTATCGAACGGCTGTCGACACCGGGTGCCTTACTCGAACTGGCCAAGACACTCCGCGAGCACGACCGGACACAGGCCGCGTTGACGGTGGCCGAACACGGGTTGACAATCGAAGGATTCCAACAAGATGCGTTAGCAGAGTGGCTGCGTGACCGGGCAGTCAGCGTGGGCGATACCGAACTCGCGCTCGAGGCAGCCGTCACGGCGTTCGAGACCAATCCGTCACTACGCACGTATCAGGCCGTCGAGGAAACCGCTGGCGACAACTGGGAACCCATCCGAGCCGAGTTACTCGAGTTCCTCCGAACACAGGATCCAGGCCGTCGACGTGCCGGCCGAGTCGTGGAAGTGTTCCTCCACGAGGAGTTGTACGATGAGGCCATCGAATGTGCGGATAGAGTAGGCCATGCTAGTGTCGTTGAGCCAGTCGTTGACGCTGTTCTGGAGGTGCGACCCCAGTGGGCTATCAGTGCCTGCAAAGCCCAGGCCGAACCGATTATCGAAAACGGTCAGCACGACCGATATCGGACAGCCGTCCGCTGGCTTGAACGTGCAGGGCAAGCAGCCCAAGCAGCCGACGAACTCGACGAATGGCGTGCCTACGTGGAGGATCTCAGGGACGAACACTATCGAAAGTACAAGCTCCGGCCGATGCTGGACGAGCTGTTAGAAGAGCTGTGAACTACTCTGCCCTACCGCATTCAGGCTTGCCCAGCCCTCACTTGTTGCGGTGGGAGCTTCCTGTTTCTGTGTCAGAACGTGCAGGAAACGGTCCCATTGCGTCCACAAGAGCGACGCTCTTGTGCGGCTCATCAGACCCGATGGTTCTGAGGACGGTTCCAGACTCCGCAGGCGATTTCCCTTGACAGGCGGTTCGGAGTGTTCCACTCCTACTCGATGGACACTCGGCCACCAGGACCGATGCACGAGTACGGGCTGTCTTGCGAGCGTTTGAACACCAGACGCATTGTCGTGAGTGTCTTCCTACAATGTTCGAACGCGGAGGTAGTAAGGCTCAGCCGTGCAGTAACCAGAGACGGCGGGTGTATCCCCCCTACTCGCTCGCGGTGCTCGCTCCGTGAGGAAGGGGGCTTACCCGCCTGCATTCCAGCTAATCGGAATCTCATTGCCCATCAGGGATCGAAGTGGTAGATGTATGGATGATTCTCCGTGCCATCGGGCATGATTTCTTTGAGGATTTCCCGGACCTGGTGTTCGGTGGCACCACTGGCAATGACCTGCTCATCGTAGATGGCAATATATGTCTCGTTGAGACCCAATTCGCGGAGTTTCCGACCGAGACTTCGGGCCCGCGCTTTGCCAATTTCCTCGTGGTATATGGCCTCCAACTTCGCGCTCTGTTCACGGAGTGTCTCGATCTCCTCTGCGTATTGCTCGCGATTTCGCTTGTTTTTCATGTAAAAGCGGAGCTGTTCCGAAGCTGATTTCTCTGCTTCCTCGGGTGGTGGTAGCGACTCGATAATCCCGAATCGGTGTTTGGCCTCCTCGTACATGTCGTCGACATCCGACCCCTCGGTCAACTCGAATGTGAGCGATCTGACCATATCGAATCCCATCCAGCCGTCACTCACAATCTGTCCTCCGAACGGGAGCAGGGCAACCTCTGAAACCAGCACTGGGAGATCGCCTTCCGGCCAGAACGCAGAAAACGGCTGGTACACCGCCTTTACACCAAAGGCCCGTGGTGGATTCTCGTGATCGAGGAGGACAGCGTAGTTTTGCAAGTAGCGGACGACAACGAACTCGCCGAACTCGTAGTTTGTCCACTGCTCAACCTGCGTCAAGTCCTCATTCGAAAGGTCCGCCGGGTTCTCAGCTATGAAATCCGTGATTACCTTTTCTGTTGTCGTCTCGTAGAGTTGGTCCCGGATCGGCAGCAGCTCGCGCATCCCGTGCTGCTCGAGATCCGCGTACGTTTCGATGTCCCCGATCACGTTGAAGCGGTCATTGACGTAGAAGAGCAGGTGACCGTACAGTTCAAGAAAACGCTGTTCGCTTTCGAGTCCAAGCAGTCGCGGATTGTCGACCTCGTCCCTCAGCAGCGGCAAGGCTTCTTCCGCTTCGTCTTTCTCATCCAACTTGATCGGTGTGGCTCCAGCCGCTTGGAGCATCGCTTCGATCTCCTCGATATCGTCCAATTCCTTGAACGACTGTCCCTGGCTCTCCATCGCGTCTATGAACATCGACTTTGCCAAGCCCCAATTCGCGGGATCCTTTGCCGCCTCGACAATATCATCATCGACGTCGCGGACCCGATCTGCGAGGATATCGGCGTTTGCGAGCAGCCCGTGATCAGCAAGAAACAAGAAAAACGTCGTCAATACCGGGCCAACTGCGCGAAAATGGTCCTCGTCATCGGTGACCTTCGCGGGATACAACTGCGTACAGCACCACTCAATATCGCGTTCGTTCCAGTTCTCAGGCGGAATATCATCGTACGTGTACAGCAATTCCGCGAGTGTCGTCACGATGTATTCGGACTCCTGCTGTTGGTAGTCGGTCAATCGTTCGAAGTGGTCGCTCCGGGTGAAGTCGTGCCACCAGTCGGTGATCTGGTCGATGATCTCGTCCAATCGGTCATCTGAATACTCGGACCCCATAGCTGGTTCTTAATTAGAACCAACATCGCGCGCCACCTTGATAGTTGTGTCATTGACTAACAATCAATCCTCTGAGATGTGAGCGAAAGGATTCAAGTCCTGTCTATCACTATAAGCCTCCGACCAGTCCCAACGAGTGATCGAATGTCGCTAGTTGTCCACTCTGGCTCAAGAGACCAGTTGCTGACACGTAGTAGTCAGAATGAGGCGACTGAATCAGTCGCCTGATTCAGCCGCTGTCCGGATTGGTGCGTAATGAGGCTA
>NZ_JBPEHH010000142.1:0-7794 GCF_054177595.1 Haladaptatus ordinarius
GCGCTCTCACTGGAGTGAGACCGCCGTCTTTGGTTGAATCATTCGCTCATCCGCGCCAGCTACTCTCGTCTCGCCCCAGAAACCGAGTCAGTAATCAGGAACGATGGGAACTACCGACATTACTGGTTCCTCGCTCGGTTCCGGTTCGTCTGGCGTGTCGACGCGAGAATCGCTTCGATACGGTCAGCAGCCCCGACCTCGAACGCAACCACACCTTCGATTCGTGTGAGACCACGGCGGAACTCCTCGAAATCGATGTATCGTTCGTATGCTGTTTCGATATCTTCCAAGCCCCCACTTTCGAACAGCACCGTCGGTGTCAAGAAGACGAGTACCTGCTCGGAATGTCGCTGAGCCATGTGCACCGTCTCACGGACTTCTTGTCGATGAGCATCATCAGTCAAGAGAACGGTAATGACCGACCCACGGGTCCGACTGAGGTAGGTCCGGACAGTGTTGTAGAGCGGATCCGATTCGATTTGGTGGAGATACTGCTGTGCGTTAGTGAAATACGGTAGCAGTGTCATACCGAATGCCGAGTCATCTGTCCGGAGTTGTGTCGCTGCCGCACGTGCTTCACTTGGGGTTCGATACTGGCGTGTCTCTGATAGACGGTTGAACACTGGTCCAGCGGTCGGCGTCAAGTCATGTAGATGAGTCTCGACTTGCGTAAAGTGGCGCATGTTCGCATCAGACTTGTAGTGGGCGGTCATTCCATTGTCGCCGATGCCGTACAATGCGATGGGTTCGGTATTCGACCGCGCGTGATCGGTGTACGCTAAGGCGACATGCCGGAGGTAGTCAAGTTTCGTCTGTCCCTGTGGCCCCATGGCCATCGACGAGCGATGATCAAGGACGAGCACCGTCGACAGGTCGGTCTCAGCATCGAACTCGCGAACGTGTGGGTGTCCCGTTCGCGCCGTGGCTTTCCAGTCCATTTGGCGTGCTGTGTCACCCGGTACGTACTGTCGAATTTCAGCTAGATCGAGACCAACACCCCGACGGCCTGTTTTGTGTTCTCCAAACGCCGTCGATAGCCGCTCGCCTCCCGCACCGACGTGGAGGTTCCGTGGCCGCCGTGGCATGACCGTTATGGTTGCTGTCGACCCAATGGGAACGGTCGTCTGGAAAACCCCCGCTGGGTCGGTGAGTGTGACCATCGGTGATTCTAACTCGAACTTCCCTGCAACCGGCCACCGTAGCGAGAACGTCGTCGTTGCGTCTTGATCACCGGTCTCGATTGTGATTTGCTGGGATTCGTCTTCGGTGGTGCGTGCTGCCACGGGCGGTCGTGCATCGACCCGAACGTCGATTGGCGCTGGGTCGGGAAGCATCGCATGCAAGACAACCCGCGTCGTCTCATCAGTGGTCACACGGTTGTGGGACACTGATTGGGTGAGTGTGAGTGCATCCTTCGTCTGCAACACTGCGCGTGTATATCGATACTGATGAACGAGTAATGACCCACCGAGGGCAGCAGCCCCTGCCAACAACAGCGGTTCTGCGAGGAGCCAAGCGCTACAGGCAAGAAGACCGGCAAGGAATACGCCGCTCCAATATCGATGGGTCACCTCCATGCTCTTGACAACTTGACCACTCCCAATTCAATGTATTGTTTTAGTGAGGACATCGTTCACGTCGTTGTTGAAAAAGTTGGTATTTTCAGTTCGAACAAAGGGAGAAGCTATTTTTATGGATGACTGAAAGAGAGTAGATGTGTCCCGTCCCGCTGCGACCACGATCGCCCTCATTGGCCTCCTCATCCTAGTGCTGGTGCTCCCGGCTCAGGCGATAACAGGCCCGATGAATGCCGGGTCTTCCAATTCCGCTAGGCAGGGTGACCAACTGGCGCAGATGGCCACTTCCTCGAACAATTCCAGTGTACAGCATGAGAATCCTGAGGATGTCCAGACAGACGGTGACCTCTCGGAACTCGAACGATGGTTGGCTGGCCGACTCTCCTCACAGCTCAAGGGAAGTTCGGTTCAACTCAGTCAAGGGGAGTATCAGAAGGCGCGATCGATAGTTGGGGACGACTACGATAGTTTGCTAGGCAAGTATGTCGATGTCGCGGGAAAAACCGAAGGAATGCAGGACGACAAGGCTGCCAAGTCATTCAAACAGACACAACAGAACCAACAGCAATTCGTCTCGCGGGTCCAACAGTATCGTGAGCTCTACAACCGCTACCAGCGAGCCAAGCGCAACGGAAACGACGACAAGGCGCGACAAATTGCACGTCGACTTGAGCGACTTGAACGCGACATCGACCAATCGCGCGGGAATCTCACTAGCGATTACAACACGCTGTCCAATGAGACGAATGCAAATTTCGAGCAGGAATCCCAAACGGTGCATACCATCTCGCAGAATATCTCGACTCAGCAATCCACCGTCCGTGAATCTGAGTTCGTCCAGACCGAACTGACTGCAACGGTGCAGTCAGCGGATGTCTCGTTCCTTGCCCCACTTTCTGTTACTGGTCGATTGACCGCCGAGAACGGATCCGAGCTCGCGAACAAGAGCATACAGATCGAGCTCGGTGGCAATCGCACGAAGCAGGTGCAAACAGATTCCGATGGTGAATTCACTCTCCACGCTCGGCCGACGACCACCGCGCTTGGGAACCAATCGTTCCGTGTCCAGTATCTTCCCGCCAATGACTCGGTCTATCTTGGCTCGAACCGAACCGTCTACGCGAATGTAACACAGGTTTCATCGACAGTTTCGATCGTCGAGCATACCACTACCACACGATTCAATGAGACAGTGGCAGTGTCTGGAAACGTGAACGCTGGAGGTGTTCGTGCCTCGAATGTCCCAGTTGCCATCTTCGTGGGCCAAAAACGGATTGGAACGGCTCGAACAACAGAGGCGGGGACGTTCTCGTTTCACCAGCAGCTCCCTGCGAATGTGCCTGCTGGAGCACAATCGGTTCGGACCACGGTTGCGCTTCAGAGCAAGGCACTTGCAACTTCGTCGACATCTGCTCCCCTCACAATCGAGCCGACAGCGACCAATCTTACAGTCTCCGGAACTCCTGGCAGTAAACGGAGTGTCGAACTCAGTGGACAGTTGCACACCGCCGACGGAACACCGATCGCAAACCAACGGGTCGCGATTCTGGTCAGCGGTACGCAATTTACAACCGTTCGAACGAACGCAAACGGCAGTTACCGAGTATCGCTCGTTCTGCCATCGAAGCTCATCGCAGATGATGGAGAAACGACGTTCGTTACAAAGTACAATGGGACAGGGTCGAATCTCGAGTCTGCACGCACATCGATAGCACTCGCAGTGGGGAGTGAGAGCCTATTCGATCGCATGACACGAGGATGGATTGTGAGCTTCGGCATCGCTGCACTTATCACGCTCAGTGGGTATCTCCTGTGGCGCACCGATATTTTGGCGAACATTGGCATCTGGGGTGGTGACGATGATGTGACAACAACGAGGGCAAGCGAAATGACTGGTGTTGAACCAGGAGGGAACGACGATAGTTCATCGCCTTCGTCGGTGGTCACTCACGCATTACTTGACCACGCACGGTCAGCGTTCGAGGCTGGAGAATACGAAACAGCAGTGGAATCAGCGTATTCCGCAGCCCGGCATCGCTTTGCATCGACCGTCTCGAAACCAGCTTCCACGCATTGGGAATTCTACAATGCCTGTCGTGAGGCAAACCTCTCGGATGAGATGCTTTCCACCCTCGGGGATGTCACTGAACGGTATGAACAGGCCGCATTCTCGACCAAGCGATTGACGCAAGAAACGACGACGAGGGTCATTGAGGAGGTAGCGGGACTACTTACAGACGAGTAATCGACTGACTAGGGGGACGATCAAAACCCACGCTTCGTTTCTTTCGAGAGAGGACAGCGTACACACGTGGGACGCTGTCGATTCGATGAGCGAAAGTGCCAAAGCCTGCTGTTGGTATGGAGGAAAACGAAGAAATCCCCACCGTCCGAGAGGCAGTCATCAATCGTTCCAAGCGGGGATTGATCGTGAGCGTTGATAACCTGCGTTCACGCGAATCCGACGCTCGTCAAACTCGTCAACCGAAAATGAGCGAGACTCCCACTGGCCGTTTCTCAGTGTGCAGAGAAGCCGTCGATGACGCCGCCACAATCCGGGCACGTCACTACCTCGGTGCCGGTGCTTTTGTGTCCAGTTGGGTCGCCATTGCGTGTCGTTTGTGACTGACCGCCGCTGCGGAGGTCAGAACTGCAGTAAGGGCACTCTTTCATGACACTCATCCACGCGTTGCGTGGTAACGTCTGTCATCACTTGGGGCGTTGTGATAAACTTTGTGACGGCCTAACCGATAGTGGCAGAAGATATGCAGCCGCTACTCGTGTGAATCGTCAGGCGAGGGCGTCGCGGGCGTTCTCCACCGCCGCGTCCTTTTTCGCAGGATAGGCCTCGACTTTCGCACGGAGCGTGATGCCCTGTCCGAGTTCGACGACGTCGCGGTAGGCCGACTGCTTGTCGAGCGAGACGAAAAACGAGCAGTTGTCGTCGACTCGCTCGTCTAACTCCTCGCGCACTCGTTCGATGTCGGGGAGTTCGCGGAGTTTGGAGAGGACGTGACGCATCTCGTCGGCGGTCTCGACTCGCGCCGAGAGGACGACGATACGGTCGCCGTGGTGGCCCTCGCTCTCTACGCGCTCGACCTCGAACTCCTCGGGGAGGAACGTGCGCAGGGCCTCCTCGACGCGCTGGACGTCTTCGGTGTCGTAGCAGAACGTACGCAAGTCGATGTAGTGGAACGGAACACTGGTCATGGCAGGAGCGGCGGAAATCGGCCCGTTATTCTTCGTCTTCGACGGCTTCGAGGGAATCCTCGGAGACGCCCGTCTCCTGTCCGTCCTCGAAGCTGATGGTGTAGGTGGCGTCACCGAACATGTTTTCCATCACCTGCGTAACAGTTCCCTCTTCGCCGTCGTACTCGCTGTGCTGGTCGTGTAGGATGACCGTGTCGTCTTCGTCGAAGCTCATACCGCCGGATAGCCCGTCCGTTCGTAAAAACCGTCCGATTCCAGAATGGCGGTGACCGAAGGCTTATTTCCACTGCCGGATAATTTTGACACATGATTACACACGATACACCCCCCGGAACTGATTCGGCTTCGCCGTCGTGTTCATCGAAGTCGTGCCCCTCGAATCTCGACGATGACGCTCGATGAACTCTGGTTTCTGGCCACCGAAGCGGAACAGCACGCCGAGCAGGCGTACCACCGTCTGACGGACGCCTACTCGCAGTTTCTGGAGTTCTCTCGGACCTACACCGTCTCCCGATACCGGTTTCGCACGCTCGCTCAGCGCGTCTCGGAAACGGGTGCACCGTACGGCGCACACACCGTCGTCTACCGCCCCTCAGGTGAGATGCTGTTGGTGTGGCACGAAGGGGTGGACAAGTGGGTACTCCCCGGTGGCAGCGTCCACGACGGCGAATCGTTCCGCGAGACAGCCGAACGCGAACTCCGCGAGGAAGCGGGCGTCGAAGCCGACTACGAAGGCCTCGCTATCGCGACCCGAATCGCGGTTCGGTACGCCGACTACTCGACGTGGGGCGTCCTTCCCGTGTTCGAAGCGCAGGCAGAGACGACGACGCCGACCGTTGACGACCCGGACGGGGAGATTACCGATGCGAGGTGGTTCGACGAGCCCCCGAGGAACACGCGCGACCGAGAACAACTGCTGGCGTGGCAAGACGACCGATTCGGTTCCCGTCCCTGACCTCGCCCGCCCAGTTCCCGAGTGATGGTTGCTTCAAACTGGTCATTGGTCGCATGAATAGGTTAAAAATTTTATTCATTGGCTGGCCGCTGACGCGCAGTTTACGACCATCCCATCCCATCCTGAGCGTGCGTAAGAGCGAAATCAACACTACTTTCGTGGGTATTGCCGAGAAATCGAACAGAGAGCTTAACCGTTTTGCTATCTTATATATCGTAGCTAATCAATGATACGCCCTTCCTGTCGGACAGAACGCGATGAGACGGAGCACAATACAGATCAACACGAGGGCGTCCGGGGTTGTCCAGAGTGTGACTCAGAAACTCTGCTCACAAGCGCAGACGGAAGTGAAACCGTCTGTGAGGCCTGTGGGTTAATCGTTGAGGAAGAAGCCGTTGATCCTGGACCCGAATGGCGAGCCTTCAACCAGCAAGAGCGTCAACGCAAGTCTCGGGTTGGTGCGCCGATAACCAAGACGATGCATGATAAAGGTCTTACCACGAATATCGACTGGAAAGATTTCGATGCCTCCGGTAACGCGTTGTCCGCTGAAAAACGCAGCCAGATGCACCGGCTGCGCAAATGGCAAGGACGTATCCGGACAAAAGATGCGAGCGAACGCAACCTCAAATTTGCGCTCTCCGAGATCGATCGGATGGCGAGCGCACTCGGTATTCCGCGATCGGTTCGCGAAGTGGCCTGTGTACTGTACCGTCGCGCACTCGATGAAGATCTGATTCGCGGTCGCTCGATCGAAGGGATCGCGACAAGTTGTTTGTATGCGGCGTGTCGCAGCGAGAATATCCCTCGAAGTCTCGAGGAGATTGCAGATGTGTCGCGTGTGGAACGAAAAGAAATAAGCCGCTCATACACGTATCTTGGACGGGAACTCGGGCTCGAAATACGACCGGTCGACCCGAAGCAGTATATTCCTCGATTCTGTTCAGAACTGGGGAGTAGCGACGCTGTCGAAGCGAAAACGAATGAAATTCTTGACACCGTCTCATCAAAGGGCCTGCTGTCGGGAAAATCGCCCACTAGTTGTGCCGCTGCAGCGATTTACGCTGCGTCACTCCTGTGTGATGAGAAAGAAACACAGCGTGCGGTCGCCGCAGTCGCGCAGGTCACCGAAGTGACCATCCGTAATCGGTATCGAGAACAGATTGATGCGCTCGGTCTCTAGTAACACGGCATATTTCCGTCGTGTATGCTATCGGCAGTGGATCACGGTCGCAACGAAGGCTGGCTTAGTGATACCGTCGTTCGACCTCAAGGGTCTTGGGCACAGCATCATCGAAGCGCTTCCGTAACTCGTCGCTGAAGGTCTGGATGTTTGTCTTTTCTTGTATCACCTCTAATTATACCCAATTGCTTCACTACTGATTTCGGCTAGCAGTCCCCTTCTCACTATACTCTGGCTAGACAGTTCACCCTGGCGTCTGTAAGTGTCGCACAGAGATTTTCGACATGCCAACAATGGTGAGTCGCTACAGCATGAATTAGTCAAGTCAGGATAGAAATATCATGGAAATTCTCAGCTCCTTCCGTCGATCGTACCCATTGGTTTGCCTCGCTTTATTGGCACAAAATAGTATTGAGACGCTGGTGACGAACCCTTATCCAGCTGGGACGCCTCTGTTGGAGTAGTTATGGGACTGTTCAGGAAACTCGGGCGTCAAGCCGAACAATTCAAAACGAAAATGGCGGATGCAGCTAACGAGAACTCAGTCTCTCGGTGTGAAGCATGTGATACGCGCTTCAGTGAACAATATGAGCAGTGTCCAGAGTGTGGATCGAAGACAATTACTCAGGAAACCACACAAGAGTAGTCCAAAACTCATTCCGCCCAGAGTGTGTCAATAGATGTGAAATTTTATGTACAGCAATTATTTGACAGCCGATTACTGCCACGTAACGCGTCTACAAGTGTATACTCGCTAGTTGTCCACTCTGGCTCAGGAGTCCAGCAGCTGATACGTAGTCCTGAGTGAAGCGGGTGAATCAGGAACCTGATTCATCCGCTGTCCGGATACGCACCTGGTGAACCTACCA
>NZ_JBPEHH010000143.1:0-7730 GCF_054177595.1 Haladaptatus ordinarius
AATCTCCCGAACACGTGGTATCGAGAGGCGAGACAACCAGCTCCGTCACGCCAGACGCTTCTTGAGGAGGTGAATGCAGCACTGTATGCTGGTTTTACGTCTTAACCGAATACGAATGCTCCTCCGTCTCAGACTGGTGGACATTCTCACTGCCACAATGTGGGCAGATAGACGCATTTTTATCAAGGTGGCCTCCGCAGGAATCACAGCGGATTTGCTCGGAGTTATGGACGTCTCCGAGATACGCCCAGTGCAGTGATTCTGTTCCATCCGGCCGCGGTTCCCGACGGACGTGATACAGTGAGACGATATCCGTGCAAGCGCCGGAACCATCCTGATCCGGCGGATGCTTACGCACGAGTGCGTACGCATCGTGGTTCTCGATCTGGAGAACCTCCCCAGCTGCGGTCGCCTCAATTTCATCTTCGATGGGGGTACGAAACGCGTCAATACGGCGCTCAACGTACGATAGAACGGCTTTCAGCTCAGAAAGTTCTAATGAGTTAATCCGTTGAATCAGCGCCTCAGGTATAGTATCCGGTGCCTCCCGTTCATCATTTGGGTCACTCATGCTCATATCACCATCTTTCAGAAGCATTGCGCTCGTCCGGCTCACGTAGTGAACCAGGTGAGAACCGCCATGAATGCGGTTCGGACATATTCACGAGGAGAGAAGCAAGCCGATGGACGGTTGCGGTCTCCGGGCTAGTCAGTGAACCCGTCCCATTTGACGTTGTAGCGAGCGTGAACAGTGAAGCCATATACGTAGCTAAACTACGATAAGATAAATATCCACCGTCTTTGCGAACGATTCAATAGCGATACGCCAGATAATCTTCTAATCGTTCGTCTCGCGTATTAAGAACTCTACTGCGGATATAGCGGATATTCTGGCTATCAAAATCTTACTGGAATCAGAAACCAAGCCGGAAGTCAATCATACACCTAATGATAACTTAAAAGGTCATACGGAATCAATCTCGTACTATAAATATGCCCCTTCAGATCGATACCGTCGACGAACGGATCCTGTATTATCTGTCGCAGGAGGCCCGCCACACATCTGCGCCCGATATCGCGGAGAAAGTCGATGTCTCAGCACCGACCGTGCGGAATCGAATTCGCCGACTTGAGGAAGCGGGCATAATCCGAGGATATCATGCCGATATTAATTATCAGAAGGTTGGCGGACGGCTCACGAACCATTACGTCTGCAGTACGGGATCTCGTGACCGAGAGGAGATGGCCCAACGGATCCTCGATGTCCCGGGCGTAATAAACGTCCGGGAGATCATGTCCGGCAAAGGCGATCTGCGGATTACGGTCGTGGGAACGGATACCGACGAACTCACACGGATCGCACAGGGAATCACATCGCTCGGTATTGAAATCGACGACGAGGATCTGATTCATCGGGAGTATTTCCGCCCCTACGCCCCATTCGGCCCCCGTGATGAAGAGTTGGCTTCACCAGTCACTGGTGTTGCGGGACTTGCTGGTGACGCAGATGTCATTGAAGTTATTGTCAGAGAAGAAGCTCCAATCGCCGGGAAAACGCTCCAAGAAGCGAACGAAGAGGGCCTCATCCCCTCTGATGTGCTGGTCGTCAGAATCAACCGTGATGAAGGAACTATTACGCCAACAGGGCAAACCCTGATTAAGGAGAGCGATTTCGTTACGATTCATTCCCGATCCGGGGTTACTGAAGAGACATTGACCGCGTTCACTGGCCAGTGATCCGTTGCACAAGACGCGGAACGAATCTACAAGCCGCTACACCATGCAATTGATCCACTTATATGGGTGGTAGAGCTCTAAGAAACGTTAATCCGTTTTGCGGTGTCTGTACTAGCAAGTATGGGGTTACTTGAGCTTCTTCGTCGAGCAGGGAGAAGCGATGAGAGTACCCTGTACGAGTGTCGAGACTGTGGGATGTGTGTCTTCCCAGAAAGGGATAAGTGTCCGAACTGTGGTTCTACTGAAATAGCCTGCTACGAATTCTGATACGCCGTACATCGCACTCCCAGCATCAGTCGAAGCGCAAGTCGAAACAGCAAGCAAGCCGTACACAGCTGCTGCCTTCTTCCACTTCAAGGCGACCGGGTCGCTCAAGCGACATCGCGCGTACCACGCCGCCTACAACTCGGGTACATTCTCAGTTGAGTTCGAGACCGATTCGGAATCCCGACTGCAGAAGAGCGCCAGCCCGCTGACGACCTCGATAACACCATCCAGATCGTTCTGGAGCCACGGTCTCAGATCGAGACCGGGATGGTCGACGGACGGCCCGTCATCCCGCTTCAAGATACCGTGGCGTTCGCAAACGAGTACTACGCGACCTTCGAGTCGGCACTCGACATGCTCGGACGGATGTACGACGACGTTGACACTGATACGACCGACCGGATGGACTGACTGGGATTCTTACAAGCTCTCTACGGACGTTCACCCATTACAGCAGCACTCGTACGCCTGCTGACTGAAGTTCTTCACGTGGTCATGGATCGTCACGGAAAGACCGAACATCAGTTCAGCTTGCTCAGCGGTTGCAACCGTATCGCGATAATACGCTGCCGATCGATTATCAGTGTAGAGCGTCTGAAGACGGCGAGCCGTCTCCTCGGAGAAGACACCGAGTGCCGCGGCTCGATTGTAGGCTCGGGCATGGTTCTGGAAGTCGTCAACCGAGTCGGTCGATGCAGAAAGGGCATAGAATTCTAAGGTCCGCTCGATAGCGGCGAACGACATCTCGATGACGCTCGTATGGTAGCCATCGTGTTCACGGAGAGTGCGGCATGCGTCGAGAAGACGGCACGCCTTCCGGAGTTGTATAATCGGAGGCTGATTCGCCTCTGGATCGAGGTTTTCTTCGTACTCGGGGGCGCCAGTCGTGTAGCCGCCGAATGCATCCTCAGCACGATCGAGCGCGTCGAGAACTGACGATGAATCCTCAGGCATTCGTCAGCACTTCCTCCTTGAGATTCCGGAGTGCTTCGCTCTCGTGGAGCGTGATGGCATCCGTGAAAATATCTGTGAGGCGGTCGGCATAGCCGTGGGCCGACTCAATTGACTCAACCATCACTTGGAACTCGTATCGCTCTCCGTCGAACCGTTCCTGGCCGAGTTCCGTTGCGATTTCGTTGGCCCGATGCTGCTCGCCGCGTGAATCTTCTACTAACACCCACAGATCGATATCGCTCTGCCTGTCCGCTTGTCCTCGGGCGACGCTCCCGAAGACGAGGACGCCTCGGACGTTGTCCAGTTCAGTGTGGAGTCGGTCGAGTGCCGTTCGGATGGGCTCGTGAAACTCTGGCTGCGGAATCCGAAGAATGGGATCATCCGGCTTGCTCACTCGCGTTCGATTAATCCCGACTGGGCGCCGATTGCCCTCGGACTCTGCTGTCACGAGGCCGTTATCCTCGAGAACATCGACGGCACTCTTGATTGAGTACGTCGAGTGTTCGGTGAGTCGGCTCAACTCCCGAATCGTGAACGTCTCGTATGGGGTATCGATGAGCAGTCGAAGGATATCGTTCGTGGCTTTATGTCGAAACAACTCCGGATTCGGTGCCGGAACTGGAATCTGAATAGCTCCCCCCTCATTCGACCTCGTAGTCCGGTCGTCCGAGCCATTCTGTTTTGCCATGCCTAACACGTTTGCTCTAACAACACAGTATTTAAAGTATCTTGCGATGGACTACCGGGCAGTTGGACTGAGACTGAACGACGAGATTTCACGATTATTTGTCAGATGGCACTGTTTATCGTCGCCTACGAGAACGCGAATCAACAGCGCATCCAGATTCTCCGTCAGCTCGAAAATCGGGCTAGCGTGATTCGCTCAGAAAATGACTGAATCTCTGGTCATTGGCTGTTTGTCGGCGCCGTCATGGGTGGAGGCTCGAATGGAATGAGCGACCGACCCGATATCGAGATTCAGCGACAGACCGCGTTTGGAGAAGATGGCCAACTCGAAATTACAGCGACAAGCGTTGAAACCTCACTCGAAGACTTCGGCGCAGAGGTGGATCATCGCGACCGTGATTCACGACTTGATCGACCAGCGGCGAGTCAGTTCGGCGTCGATGACCGGCCCGACGTCGAGCAATCAGCCGAGAGTGATCAGTCGACACTGTTCGCGGCGACGGCCGACGACCAACAAACGCTGGCGGGAGACGAAGCGAACACGCGCTGTCTGTACGACGATTAACCAACAATCTGCTATCGCTAGTGTTGGTTAAGACGCCCTAACCCAGGTTTTGTCGCCCCCGGTAGAGCTGCGGGGCGCACTCGTCCCGCAGGTGACCTCCTGTGTCGATTCACGACCGTTCCACGACGACCAGCGACAGGACGACAAAAACGTACGCCGACGCTCGCCAGGCAGAGTACGTGGCATTCCTCCATCGCGTGCCGTTCGCACTGGACGCATTGAATATCGGATTCCTTCCTGGCTTTCGCGAGGACTGTAAGTACCAACAATCGCAATTCATCGACCTCGAGTGTCCGGTGGGGATGCTCGATAACGATTTCCGGAATCCAGATCTCGATCGCTACATCGATCGTGTCTTCGAGTACGAACCGGAGGTTGGCGTCATCGGCGGCGCCTACGACGCCGCGGAAGCACGGTCGTACGTTCGGACGATTCGAGAGCTCGAAGCGAGCTTCCCCGACACCAAGTTTATCATCGTTCCCAAGTGTCGGGCGGCAATCGACGCGATTCCAGACGATATCATCCTTGGCTACTCGCGTGGATATGCCGACAAACTCGCCCACGAGTTCTCCGATCCAATCGACTGGCGGGGGCGTCGTGTCCACATCCTCGGGGGAAGCCCACCCAAGCAGTTGGAGGTCATCGACCAGCTGACGCAACCAACGTTGACGGGCGACCCATCAGCCGACATCGTCGGGATGGATTGGAACGGCCTGCATCGGGGTGCGCAGTTCGGCGAGTTCTGGACGCCCGATGGCTGGGACGATAGCGGTCGCGACGCCGATCATGTGACGATCCGAAACACCGTTCGCCATAGTCTCAGTCGTATCCGTGACTTCTGGCAGGCACAGGGCATCTGGCCCGAGTCGCCGCCACAGGCGGAGGGACTCGATCTCGAGTATCAGGGTCCGACACCGAGCGATCTTGAGAGTACAGCTTGTACCGAGTGTGGGACGAACGTGTGGACGACCGAGCGTGAACCGTTCGTTGCCGAGTATGATACGGGAGCTATCTGTGGCTACTGCAGCTACGACTACTATTTCATGCATCGGCAGCGGAATCGACTGGAAGAGGTCGCCGGCGAGCAGAGCGTGTACTTCCCACCGGGGTGAAGCTGGGAGTGCTTTCAGTCGGGGGACTGGAGTTCATAAACGTGCTTTCGAGCGTCCCGCAGGTTCACATGTGACGTTACGAGACCAACGTCCTCCAATTGCGTCACCGCGTACCGAACCGTTCGATCAGGCAATAGGGTTTCATTGGCGAGTTGGCCTTGATCGAGTGGTGCGTGGATGTCAAGCACTTTGGCGACGAGTTTGGCACTCGGAGGAAGCTCACGCAGTTGTGACCGGAACGCAGATCGAGTGAACATCGGCTCCTCACCAGACGTGGATCGGCCCTCGTAGTCGAGTTCACCAGTCACCATAATTGGCTCTGCGTCAAACTACCCTGTAAAGATACCCATCAAACAGACTGATCTGTAATCCTGCCCCACCAGCGATTATAATCGCTACCAACTGCGCGGAAACGGATCGTGTGCCAAGTTATAGGAACAAATTCGTGGGTCGGAGAGCAGACAACGAGTGAGTTAAAGGACGAGTAGCGTACAATCAAGCGCCGTACTCAAAGAGTGTTCGAGTGGCGTGACCGGCGGAGTTAACTTCCAGTATCTGGCGAGCTATCGATTGCATCAGCAAGACCGTCGTCGAGTGACACCTGGAGCGATTCTTCAGGGGCAGATCGAGTGAGTGCTTCATCGAAGCGACGTTGATAAGCGTGATCAGCCGCTGTTGCCGCCTGCTCTGCCTCGATAATCGTTGCGTACGACCGCATCGTACTCGGACTGACGGCAAGTTGTTCAGCACACTGTGCCGTCGGTATCTCGTCTTGGAGCAAGTCACGCAATTGCTCGATGTCGAAGGGAGCGTCGAAATCAGTCTCGCGGAAGAGATGGAGATTGATGCGAGCGCGAGCGACCGTCCGATCACGACTGGCAGCACCGAGTTCGCGTGCAATCGCTGTATCGGAGTAGTTCTCGTGAAAGAGTCGAACGACCCGAACGAGGTCGTCCAGATCTAGTGAGGTCTGAAAGCCGTACTCTATCTGTATCTCTTGGATAATCTCGCGCAGTTGCTCATCGACTGTGGCGCTCGGTTGTAGTGTGCCGGGCTGCTCCTCTTGGGATTCGGTGACCGTCGGTTCATCGGAAACCTCGAGAAAGATGTCACGGAGTCGTTCAGTGCGGTCGGTATTCTCGTCGTTTTCTGTCATTTCCTCGAATAACGAGGTCTCAACACTGCTGCACGATCATCCTATCGGTTATTTCCATTCCCAAACTCACTCGGAATCTCGTTGTCACGGATTTGCGAGACAGTTCTTCTGCAACGACCGCATTTCGTACGATAGCTCGTGATCATATCGAGCCGCTCTTTCCTGAGCCAAATTCTTAACTCACCGAGTGTCTACATTGCAGTTGTTACTGATGTCTCCCCGTGATTCTGACTCCACATCACTCTCGCCGATGGCAGAGGAAGCTCTCACCTATCTTCGGGCCCGCTTTGACCCAGATGAGTCGTTCACATACGAACAAGCGAAACACGTGCTGCAAATGCATGATATGGAATCTGCCCTTGCCGACGATCTGCTCGAAACGTTGTTGCTCCGCGGGTATCTCTACGAAGTTGACGACGAATTGCGCATCACGGAGTAATCCACTCGAACGAGTGGCTGTACCGACTCTTTACGTGCACTGCAATACGATCCTGGACTCGTTTTCAACTGAAGGGACGAAACAAGCTCGTTCGAACCCTTCGTGTTGGAGGTCACATCGGCACGAATCCAGTCGAAATGTGCACTGTTGAACCCGGTGACGGCGGTACCATAGCGTCGCTCTGAAGGAAGAAGCGAAGCGGAAGAAGTGAATGTGTCCAACCTACTCTTCCGCTTCGTCAAACAAGCGGCGTCGCTCGCACAAAAACACTGTGCCGCCAGTCCAACGGCGGTGAGTGACCCGACTGGCAACGGATGTGCCGGCTGGAAGCATCTCACGCTACACTTTCTTCGTGTTCACATGGACGCGACCTACCGCGAAATTGTGGACTGGACGAGCGAGATGGATCGTGTTCGTGCGGTGTTACAGCTTGCACGAACGGCATTTCCCGCGCCCTCAACGCTGTGCCGGTCGTTCGAGAGGGCGCCAATGTCGGTCTGGCGGGCGCTGCTCCGCTCGACAGCAAGCAAGTGCGATCCGGGCTCGCATGGAGCGCTGGATGCCACCTTCTTCGACCGCGAAACGGCATCCAGACACTACCAACACCGCTCGGATCGCCACATACGCACGCTGAAAACGACGGCGCTAGTCGATACAGAGTCGTGTGCCGTGCTCGACTTCCACTGCTCGGCACACTAGTGCTTCGTCAACCATAGATTGTTAAGAGACAATCTGTTAGAGAGGATATGGTAAACAAGGAGTATACGGTTGATCTTTCAGACGAGGAACGCACCGAGCTCGAATCGTTCGTCT
>NZ_JBPEHH010000144.1:0-7714 GCF_054177595.1 Haladaptatus ordinarius
CGTGGACAAATTCACTGAACGCCCAAGAAACAGACATTGACTGGCGATTCACATCCGAAGATGCACGAATCAAACTACGCCGACTTTATCCTACAATTGATAGTTGACAATGCACTAGATGCCGTATTAATATCTAATCTCGAGATCGATCGTGCTGTTGTGTCTCGTTTCGGGTCGCTGGCCAAGTCACCGCCACTCCTCTCACGAATTCTCACAGTCTTGAATCAGACTTTGTATTACTTTTTACAGTTATATATACCTGATATTACCTCTTGCCGCTGAAGCCATTTTTATTGACCGCGCGCTCGATAGGCAGACTACTATGGCTGATACAATGCGTGCGATAGAGGTCGCTGAACCTGGTGGCGCATTCGAATTAGTGGAACGAGCGATTCCGGAGCCAGATGCCACGGAGGTTCGCGTCGAAATTGAAGCCTGTGGCGTCTGCCATAGCGATATGTACGCGAAGGAAGGCGGCTATCCCGGTCTCTCCTACCCGCTCATTCCGGGACACGAAATCATCGGGCGGGTAGAGACTGTCGGCTCTGACGTGGAACTGTGGGAGGAAGGAGATCGCGTCGGTGCCGGCTGGCACGGAGGTCACTGTTTCGTCTGTACGGCCTGTCGTCGGGGCGAGTTTCAACAATGTGAAAACGAAGCTATCCACGGGATAACGATCGATGGCGGATACGCCGAATATGCGACTCTCAATGCAGAGGCGCTCGCTCGCGTCCCCGATGGACTCGATTCTGCTGCTGGTGCACCGTTACTTTGTGCTGGAGTGACGACCTATAACGCGCTTCGGCACACCGACGCCCGAGCAGGCGATCTGGTTGCAGTGCAAGGAATCGGTGGTCTCGGCCATCTCGGCGTGCAGTATGCTCGTCACGCAGGATTCGAGACCGTTGCAATCTCCCGCGGGACGGACAAGAAAGAGTACGCGTTCGATTTGGGTGCGGATCATTTCATCGACTCGGATGCAGAAGACGCCGCGGAAGCGCTCTCTGCACTTGGCGGCGCGAAGGTGGTCCTTGCGACGGCACCGAGTGCCGCGGCAATTTCGTCGATAGTACCCGGGTTGGGAACGGATGGCGAAGTGGTCGTCGTCGGGGTGCCCGGCGAACCAATCGACGTTTCTGGAGCCGCCCTGGTCGGCAACCGTGGGTCAGTTCGAGGCTGGGCATCCGGCCACGCCAGAGATTCTCAAGATACGCTCGAATTCAGTGCACTTCGTGATATCACCCCCGAAGTCGAACGATTCGACTTAGCGGAGGCCGCTGAAGCCTACGACCAGATGATGGAAAACGAGGTTCGATTCCGAGCCGTCATCGAGCCTTGAACGATATTCGAGTACAGTTCGCAGAAAACTCTCAACGATTTATCTCGTCGGGAGCGGTCACTCGTCCTCACTCGTGACCAGACACGGGGATGGGTTGGTACGGCTCTTCGAGGTACTCCATCTCCGAGTCCGAGAGGTCGATGTCGAGGGCTTCGACGGCATCTTCGAGGTGTTCGATGGAGGACGTGCCGACGATGGGTGTCGTCACCCACTCCTTGTGGAACTGCCACGCGAGGGCGATCTGAGCCATCTTCACACCCTTCTCGTCGGCGAGTTCCTGTACACGCTCGTTGATGTCGGGGCCGCCGCCCTGCAGATAGCCACGTTCGAGGGACGCCTCGTGTTCGCCGCGCGTCGTGCCGGCGAACTCCTCGTGTGGACGTGTGAGGAATCCTGCGGCGAGCGGACTCCACGGCATCACGGCGATGTCTTCGTTCTCACACAGCGGGAGCATCTCGCGTTCTTCTTCCCGGTAGGCGAGATTGTAGAGATTCTGCATCGAGACGAACCGGTCGAGACCGAGGTTTTCGGACGTGGCGAGGGCGTCTGCGAACTGGTAGGCCCACATCGAGGACGCGCCGATGTGTCTCACCTTCCCCCGCCGGACGGCATCGTCGAGCGCACGGAGCGTCGTCTCGATGGGCGTCTCGTAGTCCCAGCGGTGAATCTGGTAGAGGTCGACCGTGTCCATGCTGAGTCGGTCGAGCGAATTGTCGAGTTCTTGTTCGATAGTCTTTCGCGAAAGTCCGCCCGAGTTCGGGTCGTCTTCGTCCATCTCTCCGTAGACCTTGGTGGCAACGACGAATTCGTCACGGTCGTAATCGGAAAGCACGTCACCCAGAATCTCCTCTGACTCGCCGTACGAGTAGACGTTGGCCGTGTCGAAGAAGTTGATTCCGAGGTCGATGGCGCGTTCGATGAGTTCTCTACTTTCCTCGCGGTCGAGCGTCCAGTCACCCCAGTCCGTCCCGAAGCTCATGCCGCCGAGACAAAGTTTACTCACCGTCATCCCGGTCTGTCCGAAGGTCGTATACTCCATACTATACCATCATTCAGGCGGGTCAAAAAGGTACGTCCGGTGTCTTCTTTGCTGGTTCGTCAATCGTACTGTAACGAAAAACGAGATGATCTCCTATGAACCCGAAGACGAGCACATTTTTTCTCCCTATTCATGCCTTACGTCGTTCGTTGAGGAGAGAGACCTCCAATCGAAGCTTAGCTTAGTTAATCCTATTTCACGTAACGATACTACTAAAGGTGGACAAGATCTACACTCAGCATAAGTGGTGCTCGCTCACGAAAAGAGCGGGGAAATCGACTGTCGATTTCGTCCCAGTGGGGTCAATAACACCATAGAAGTCACTAACACCGATCGTAAAACTGGAAAGATACCATTTAGAGAGGCCTGATACGGGAATGATGGGGTTTCTCTCGGTAACGAGGGATAAAGTGCAATTTATTTCACCTCTACATCATTTAGCAAAAGCTAAACAAGCCCCGTCCCAAGGAACGACTGCGATGTCAGCAAGTAATGACACATTGACGGAGTACCTCGCAGAGAATCCCCGAATGGCTGGCGTTCTATTCACCATCTGCCTACTGCTCACGCAGGCTGGAAATGCAGCGGCCGCTCACGGCGGGACGATTGGATAAATCAAATATCAGCCAGATTAATTTCAGTTGACCAGACAAATTCATCATTTACGATAACGGGGAATGGTTCTAATCCGAGAAAACGTAATAGCTCCCCGTCGGATAGTGTGAATGTAGGAATATCACCTCCGTTTATATAGTATGTATTTATGTTTTCGATGTATGGCGAATAAATCGAACCCATACCTAGAGCGAGTGTCGGGTACGTGGTACAACTGACTTTGTATTCGTTCTCTGCATTTCGGGATTCGACCTCGCATAACAACGGTGTCCCGCTTTCGCTTTGCGTGATTTCGACGCTCCCATCTCCAATAACGATATAGTCATTCCCGACGATCTGTTGGTCGCGGGCGATTGTCAGTGCTGATCGAAGAGAAAAGCCCCTATTTAGAAGACGAGCGACGACTTGGCCAACTGAAATTGCACTTTCGTTCCCGACTTCACTATAGGTGACTATCCCTCCGATGCTTCCTGCTTTTATGAGCTCTTTTCCTTGCTCATACGATCGACATCCGTTCAAGAGGAAGGTATCTACCGCGACCTCGCTAACTGAGCCCACATCCAGTTCTCCATCGTTACAAATGAATTTATTATCTTTTATGTGTCCTATATAATGGAAGAAATCTGCTGTGTTCGTAAGTATCGTTTTCAACTCATCAACGGAAGTATTTCTATGAACATCGATAGCGAATTCCAGTTCATCCCGCCCTCCGTACAAACGATCGCCATCATCGTACTCAGAACTCATCTCGTCTTCATTACAGACAACAGTAATATCAATTCCATCAGTCGAAGAGGGTCTGTTGAGGTGATTTTCGAACCCCTTCTTAAGAAGCTTATTTGCTCCAATTGGTTTTCCTGATCCAAGCCACGCCTGCTCGAGTGCCTGCGTCTCTGGTGGTGCAACGTACGACCGATAATCCGAGTCCTCTTTCCCACGCTGTGTCGTCTTCGATCCTCGAAGAAAGCCGTCGATCGACCGAGGTGTCGTCGTCTGCTGTTTTGGTTTGCGATTTTGGGACCGAAGGAGAGAGAAATTGTTCGTAAGATACGGCAGTGATTCGATATTCCTCGGATCATCAGTCAGATGTGTCACTACCGACCACGTCGGGATGTGCTCTTGGAGGGCATCAAATGGGATATCCAGATAGATGGGAAGTTGTTCCGATATTGTTAGATCATATAGATCACTAAATGGCAAGTCGATCTTTTCCTCAATTTTGTGTCGTTCGTAAAGCTCGACTTGATAAAGACCTTCCGTTCGCGTAATACAATCGAGGAAAAATATCTGCTTGAGCACGCGTTCGACCTCATCTTCGAATTCTCTCGAGGAATGGACCAAACTGTGAGCAAATCCATCATCAGTAACGAGACGTGGTTCATCGCCTGGGAGAACCGTTGCTCCGAGATAGTATGCAAGCGTACTTATTGGATACACTTCCTCTATCATTGGCGGGACTTCAAGAGATACTCCTGTTTCTGGCGGAGAAATTTCATCCGGAATCTGGAGCTCCTCCCCTAGCTCTATTTGAGGCGGATGGCCACGAAATGAGGGAAGCGAGCGCTCGCAACTCATTGTTTTTAATGCCGAACCGAACGTCGAAATAGCAGCCATCATATCACGGGGAGAAGCCGTCGTCGTTATTGTTGCACCGGGCCGTTTGTGGTAGGATTGTGCCCCGATTTGGACCCGGGTCTCTGATCCAAAATCGAATTCCATCCGGTCCGCCGACGAAGCAACGATGAAGTCGCTATTCACCTTGAGCTGAATTTTGATTGGGGCATTCAATTCAATGATGTACTCTCCTCTCGGAAGTTGCTCGTAAGAATAATCCTCTGCTTCGATCAAAATGTCACCATTCTGATTTCGGATGTGAGTAACAACGACATATGGTAAAACTATCGATTCTGTGACGATCTCTGCCGCACTATCTACAGGGAAATAAAACTGGTTAGTACCAACTGAAGTCGGTTGAACTGACGTCGACGTCTGAAGGGGGAACTGGCGTCGCTGAATTGGGTCAATAATCGTCACCCCTGGTTGATTGTCGAACGGACGGAATACTGGTTTCATCGTTTCAACCACCTATTGAGTATGTGTAATCGCGCGAACATCGGATCTTAAAGTCAAAAATCAGCGATACCTCTCCGAATGTAACCCAATCTGGTCTGCATGTGACGTTATACTGGGAACCACTTCGTTGTGTGTTCTGTATCGTGAAGATGCCACCTTTGCTCTGGACCTCTCTCACCAATCTTGAGTTCAATAGTAACATCAAATTTTGATTGAATTGTTTGTACGGAACGTGAATTGTATTCGTCTGAAAGAATATAATGGCCTAATCCCCTCATATCTTCGATCGCTTCCATAATAGCAGTAAGGAACCGTTCAACAGATTCAGCGCCTTCCTTTTCCATGAGATGTTGTATGGAATCAAAACAGAATCGTAGTTCTGCAGGGTCGAATCCATTTCGTTGCTGTTGTAGATCGAATAGCTGATCTTGAATGGTGGTCTGAAACTCTTCGAGCGATTCCGTTACGGTCGACACAGACAGTTGACTTGGTTGGTTTGATTGAACGTCTGCAGCCGATCGAGCTATCGACTCATGTGTCACAATGTGAGCTCGATCAGAAGGCCCTCTAGCCTGTGAGAGGCGAGTCTGTGCGATCTCTGTGTCTCGTCCATACAATGCAAAAAAGCTCGTACGCTTGAATTTTGAATCACCAAGAAACTGTGCGCTTACCCGATTGAGAACATCCTCTGGAATATTACCTGTAAGCAAGATATTACCACCGGTCCGCTTCAATCGGCCAAGTTCTGACTCGATGGTGATATGGTCGTCACTTCGAACGGTGATGTAGTGGCCGACAAAGGAAAACGAGAGTTCCCCATTCACCCGAGGCGTTCCACTCATTTGGGGTCGAAAGAGGTCATCTAAGGCATCTGGATCAATACACTCATAAAATGATCTGGGAACATCAGCGGCATCGACTTCAGTCTCCTCAACCATTGCCTGAACAATAGCTGCACCCATCGAGTAATCGTTTTCCCGATCGTACTGTATCTCGAGCGGCGATTCTACCCCACAAATAAATGGGATAGTGCCTTGTTGCTCCTCCGCACTCATGGTACTCTGTACATCTTGTCCCCAAGTAACAAAAATCCATAGGTCATCGATAATGTATTGTTGATTACACAATCCCTACTTAATCACCACTGGATTTTGAAAAATCGTGGTTCACTGGTCTACCATCGACTTACCAAACCGGTGGACAAATATTGCTCACTGCTCAATCCTAGCCAGCAATTTGATCCTTTACTAAAATCCATAGAAAATTTGCTTGCGCATTTTATAGTACCTTCCATTCGATCTATATAATGAAAATTATGCCGTTTAGAAAAGGATAAAAATCCGACCATTCATATTTATCCGCCGATTACGACCGTCTATGACCGACCAATCTAGAGGAAAGAATGGACAACTTCTAGAACTCCAACGACTGTTAGAGTCGGTCGATCACGACACTTTCCTTTCTCTATCAGAGGAAATGTATAAAATGGTCGCGGATGAACAACGCCGACATTTGATTCTCTACCTCACCGAGCAAGACAGCGCAATCCCTCTCTCCCGAATGGCAATGGAACTCACAAGCCGAACAAATAATATTCCAATTACGGAGGTCACCCCCTCGCAACAAGAGCAAATGCGGATTAGTCTCGAACATCATCTCCTCCCTAGTCTCGCTGACTATGGCCTTCTCTCCTGGTCATACGGCGACGATATGATCGAGCCGCTTCCTTCGATCGACTCTCCCGAGCGTGACTGCTCCCCGCCCTAAACAGTAGTTGCCGAAGTTAGCTGGTGACTCGATTCGTAGTCGCTGCATGGTCGACACAACTGAGGCAAAACAGGTCTGTCGTGCCGCCTCAACCCTTCTCTATCCAGCACTGGACTTTGGCATCAAACCCTGTGGAATCTACACGAGAGAGGACTTCGAACAAGTCCTCTCTCGGATCGCCTTCGACCACGAGTTCGCAAATACTGGTGGCAAGACCGTCCAACTCGATCGGTCCGAGCCGGTCGACGTCACGTCGACGGCTCGGAATCCCCTCGCGAAATCATTGCTCTACCATCTTCGAAACATGGACGCGGACACCATCGACGGCCAGTTCGATGGCGTCCGCGACCGCCTCTTCCAGGTCCTTCGGTCACAGCGGATGCTTCCCGCCCGTGTTGATGTGGCGATCGATCTTCATGAGTGGCGGTTTTACGGCTCGGCCGACACCGACCACGTCCTCATCACCTACCCAGACCTCGGAACGAACCGAGCGTACTGCTTCGCGACGCTCTGTATTGTCGCTCCCAGCGTTCGCTTTACTCTTGCCGTGGTTCCGATGGACGCGAACGGCTTCCGTGCAAAGCAGGAAGCCGTTCGCTCACTCATCGTCGAAGCACGTCGATACGTCTCGATCAGACACGTCTACCTAGATCGCGGCTTCTATCAGGTTCATGTTGTCGCGGCGTTGGAACAGCTGAGCGTGTCATAGAAAGCCTCCCAAGGGAGGCCGCAGGGTTTTGAAACTGTGTCCAGCAGTACCAACACCCTGCAAGACGTAGCTTCGGTAGACGACTTTTTGAATGCGGCGGCGACCGAGACAGTACCGCTGTTCGAACATCTTGAATTCGAGTTTCTGTTGGAGTACGACGTGTTCGCCCCCG
>NZ_JBPEHH010000145.1:0-7548 GCF_054177595.1 Haladaptatus ordinarius
ATCGATGACATCGGAGACGTAGGCTTCGAGGCTGTCCGGTTGGACCCAATCCGCGACGTTTTTTGGCAGGAGGTGTTGCTGATCTTGATCGTATCGGACAAAGTTGGACGTCATGAGAACCCTTACGCTGTACAGGAGTTTCAGCTAGATAAGATTTATGTCATATGGCTCGATATCCAGAGAATCTGAGTCATCCCGTCGATGTTTCTTGGACAGGCTCTTGGACAGGCTCAAATACGGCGAGGATTTCCAGATGCGTAGTTATCGATTCTAGAAACCCGAAAATCGAGTGCTGGGACTACTTGCGATTCGTTTTCCGACTCGTCGTCTCGCATCTCGCTGAGCCGACCGATGAGTTCGTCGCTCGACGCGCCGCTGTCGAACTCGATGTCGCCGTCGTGGCTGTTCTGGTGGACGTTGACCGCGCTCGACTCGTCCATGTCCGAATCTTGCTCACGGTTCTGCTGCTCGGATTCGTCGTAGCTTCCAAAACCCATGGATAGCGATTTCGACCGTACTCACTAAAATAGTGTGATGTGCGGTTTCGTTACGTTCGGGTTTCTGACGTGCGATTTCGTGAAGTTCGTTGTGGGGTGTGACTCACGACGGACGAATCCGCCACCCTTCTCCGACCGTCGAACAGCGGAAACGGTGGGGTGTCGGTTGCGACCGCCCGTCTCTCCAGCCGACTCCTATCGAACCAGTGGCGCGACTTCGTCGCCGAGGCGTTCGACACACTCGACCATCGCGTCGGTGCCGATGCCGGGGTGGTACGTGCGGAAGATGAAGTGGACGTCGCCGCCCAGCGCGTCGCGGTAGGCCTGTAGTTCCTCTGTGACCTGCTCGGGCGTCCCGAAGATGGCCTGCTCTTTCAGTTCCTGCTTTCGTTCGGCGTCGAGTTCGTCAACCGACTCGCCGGAGAATATCTCGGCGTACCGGCGCTGGATGTAGAAGTAGCCGGGTTTCATCGCCTCCCACGCCTCCTCGCGGGAGTCGGCGACGAACCCGTGCTGGAGGACGTACACCTCGAAGTCATCTTCGAGGCCTTCTTTCTCTCGAACACGTTCGATGTCCTCTTTGCGCTTTCGGACGCCCTCGATGGAGAGCGATGAAGGGGCACACCACGCGTCCCCGACGCGGGCCGCTCGCCGGACTGCGGGTTTGACCGCCCCGCCGAACATGATGGGAACCTTCGTTTCGGGCTTCGGCGTGACGCTCACGTCGGGCGAGACGTCGTGAAAGTCGGCGTCGTAGTCGAGGGGGCCGTCGGACCACGCCGCACGCAGGAGGTTCGTCGTGTCGGTCAGTCGCTCGACGCGCTCCTCTCGGGGGACGCCGAACGACTCGAACTCGCGGGGGTTCGAGCCGATGGCGAGACCGAGGGTGAGTCGCCCGTCGGCGAGTAAATCCACCGTCGCGGCGTCTTCGGCAAGTCGTACGCCGTCGTAGAGGGGTGCAAGCGCGATGCAGGTGCCGAGTTCGACGTTCTCGGTTCGGGCGGCCAGCGCACCCAGAGACGGCATCGTCGCCGAAAGGTAGCCGTCGTCGGCGAAGTGGTGTTCCGACACCCACGCGCTGTCGAGTCCGGCGGCGTCGATGGCCTCACCGAGTTCCAGCATCTCGTCGTAGATCTCGGTCATCGAACGGTCGTCGTCGGGGCGTCGCTGGCAGGTGAACAACCCTGTCCCGAGTTTCATATCGGGAAATCGGAAGCCGTCGTCTTAATCGTTTATAAAGACAGATGGGACAATCCGTCGCCAAAAACTGACGATTTTCTTACAAGACTTATACCGCCAGTCGGTGGCGTCGAAACTATGGATGGACCACTGACGAGTTCCGGCCCGAAGAAGCCCGACAGTTCGATTCTCGATGCGTTCAAACCCGTGGCAGTGTTGCTCCTCTTGCTGGTTTTGTTTTTCGCCGCGATGTACTTCCTCGGCTGACTTCGGTTGCTGTCGTCTCGACTCTGCTGTCGTCTCCTTTCACCGTTCGACTTCCCTTTTATCTCCCTTCAATCAGCCAGACAATTCTTATCCAATTATGTCTCGAAACGAATCTATGGCTCACAGAATCGCCGAACGTTCCTTCCCGCTACCGCCGTGGATGCGAACCCCGTTCGTCGTCGTCGGACTTGCGACGCTCTTTCTCGGGTGGCGGTATCTCGACGGACTGCTCGCGGTACAGTTCGAGTCACAGGGACGACTCTCGCTCACCGCGGTCTTTCTCTTCGTGGTCGTCGCCGTCTCCACGCTCGTCGGCGTCGCCCTCGTTTCGACCGGGTTGGTGATACCGGGAGCATCGAGGATTTCGGGCGTTCCCGAACTCGGTTTCTCCCGCCGTCGACGCCGATTAATCGCCCGCGGAGCGTTGCTGTCGGTCGTCGGCCCGTTTGTCGGCGCCGTCGTCAGCGTGCTATTCAGTCCACTTCCAGGTGATTCGGTGCTATCTTTCTGCGAGGAGAGAATCCCGCCGTTCACGGCGGGAGTGAATCCGACAACTCTTTCACAAACCACGCATCGACACTACTACAGATATTTAAGTAGTATCGGTTCATAATATGATGTACACCGAGGCGGTCACACCGCCCACTCAATTGCACAATATCGGGACTACGAGGCCCAGATCGTTCGAGACACCCTCTCGAACCGCTGTGGTGTCTCGGTCAGCAAGATAACTCCGAGTCCCATGCCGGGATAGGAGTAACGGCGGTGTGGCCCCGCCATCGGCCTATCATACCGACAGGTCGTCAACCAGCAAATATCCCAAACCAGCGGTGCGGTGCCGTGGGAAGCCTCGCCGCTTACGGCGAGGAGGAGGTCACCTCCCCTCGTGACGTTCCCGGTGATGCTCGGCTGGACGCTCGTTCTCTTCGGCCTCCTCGGATTTCTCTCCCGAGAGTTCTATTTCGGTCGGCTGGTTCCCACCGGTGTCTCGGAATCGCTCGACTCGATTTCCGGTACGTTCGACTCCACCCGAACGGCGATGGTTCGAACCCTCCTCGTGGTCGGCGGTGCTCCCGTCGTGCTCACTGGCTTGGCACCGGCGTTCGTCGAGTGGCGGTCGCCCATCGCTCTCGGGTCGGTCGAGTTCGCGGTCGCCTGCGCCGCCTTCCACCTCGGTCTGGTGCTCCCCGACTCCGGGCCGCGATACTCCGTCCTGTCACTCGTCCAGTCGCCGACAGAGGACGACCTGACGTTCCTCGGTGGGCTGGTTACCGCCGCGAGTCCACTCTTTTTCATCGCTCTGGTGACGCTCGTTCCGGTCTCGTCGGCCGTCTTTGCGCGGTCGGATTTCGTCCTCCTGGGCTGGGCCCTGGTGTTGATAGGTGCGAACGAGCGACTTGGCGAGTCGCTGGACGTCGTTCGCTCGCGTGACATACGGTAAAGGACTGAATTTCTCGTTTGGGTCGTCTCTGTTGTGGATAGCGGACCAGGGGTCTGGATAGCTCTCTTCCGAAAACCGTGGGCCAGAACGTCGGTCAGTAGTCTATCGTCGTTATCTTCTCGACGGGCCACTGACTGAGAATCTCGACGCCGTTCTCGCGCACGACGACCATCTCCTCGACGCGCACGCCCTGTCTGTCGGCGGGTTCCATCGTCTCGACGGCCATCGTCATCCCTTTTTCGATTTCGATGGGGTGCTCGGGGGAGATGCCGCGCCAGATGAGCGGCACTTCGTACAGCTGGAGGCCGAGGCCGTGTGCCCAGTGGTTGGTCGTCATCTGCCAGTGGTCGGTCGCGTCGTACCAGTCGGCGTGCTCGCCCTCCATGTCGGGGAAGCCCTGACAGATTTCGTCCGTCGTCGCGCCGGGTTCGATGCGTTCGAGCACGTCGTAGAGGTTGTCGCGGGCGATTTCGTAGGCGTCCTGCTGGGCCTGCGTCGGTTCGCCCATGCTGAACGTGCGGTAGTAACAGGAGCGATAGCCCATGAATCCGATGTTGTAGAAGTCGGCGTAGACGAGGTCACCGGGGCGAATCACGCGGTCGGTCGTGTTCGCCTGGTGTTTCGGCCAGGTGTTCGGCCCGGACGTGACGTAGCCACCCTGCACCATCGCGCCGAGGCCCCAGAGTTCGCGAGTCGCCTCGCCCCAGACCTCCGACTCGCGCACGCCGGGTTTCGCCGTCTCCGTGATGCGCTGGAATCCGGCCTCACAGAGCGCGGCGACCATCCGCAGGCACTCGATTTCGTCGCGCGTCTTCACCTTTCGGGCGCTCTCCATCACCTCAGCGCACTCGTCGGTGCGCACGTCCACGCTGCGGTCTTCGAACTTCGAGATGAGCGCGCCGTTGCCGACGTCGATGCCCATCGGCTCTTTGGCCACGCCGTACTCCTCCATCGCCTCGTAGACGAGATCGGCCATCTTACCTTTCAGAAAGTCGCGGGCGGAGTCGCGCCCGGACGCGCGGGGAACGTTCCCCAGTCCGGGGCAGGCGTAGCGGATGTCGTCTAACCACGGGCAGTTGAACCGCTGGTTGCTCGCGTGGTCGGCCGTATCCCAGTGGACGACGTCGCCGTCCTCGGTGAGCAGGGTGTAGTGGTCCGCGCCCGACCCGCCCGTCATGGCGAGACCGGTCACGTACCGGACGTTCGGGTCGTTGATGAGGAGCATGCTCCCCAGTCCCGCCTCCCGCATCCGGGTTAGAGCTCGCTCCTTGCGCTCTTCGCGCATTCGCTGCATGTCGATTCGCTCCTCCCAGTCGACATCCATCGTCCCGCGCGTGCCTTCCATGAAATCGCGTTGGTAGAATCCCATGGGGCGGGCTACTCCGAGGTTCGTATTGAAAGTAGGTGAAATTCGACGTGATGGTGTACGTCCCACACTCGGAATTCGAATGTAATGGTAGACGATTGAACATATCACGCGCAGAATCGCGTCGGTCACGTCGGTATCCCCGTCGCTCGATTTGGGGAAAAATTCAGGACGAATTTGGGCCTAACTCTTCTTCAATTCCCAATTAATTCTGTGAAATATATATCTGCCCCTGTGGCGTACAATGAATTGCAAGAGGTAAATCAACATGAAGAAACTCACGACGCTCACCCTCGTGGTGATTGGACTCGTACTCGCATCGGGACTCGTCGTCGCGATGGGTCCCGGAACCGGGTTCGGGAACGGCACCGGCCCTGCAGTATCGCCCGCCGACCGACCGATGGACGGTTCGAACAGTCCGTGGCTGACCGCTGACGACGACCGACTCGACCGCTTCCAGGAACGCTTCCAGCTTACCGACCAACAGATGAACGAAATCCGTGAGACGGTCCGAGCGAAGTTCGCTGACGGTGCCGACCGCGACGAGGTTCGAGCGACCGTCCAGGAGATGCTCGCCTCCTACGGTGTCGACGACACCACCCTCGGACCCCACGGCCCAATGGGTGATGGCCCCCACCGTGGCGGTCACGGATTCGGGAACGGCATGCAACTCCGTGACGGCTCCGGCGCGGGCAGTGGCCCCCACGGGGCGAACGGCAACTGCCAGTAGGTCACCGACGTAGCGACCGACTAGCACTGCCGGCCCGAGAGTGATTCGGTCCTCCTCGTATTTTGTACGACGACAGTGACAGTAACGTACAGTCGCGCATCACTAACACAAGACTATTCGTCCCCCCTCGAGAAATTCACACGTGACGTAGATGCGAAAGGTGCTCTGGTGGCTCGTCGGTGGCGCACGAGGCGGCAAGAACCGCTTTCGCATCATTGAGGCGCTACGCGACGAACCGATGAACGCCAATCAGCTATCGAACGAACTGGACCTCGACTACAAGACGGTTCGACACCACCTGAAGATGCTCGAAGAGAACAACGTACTCACGACGATGGGAGACGGCTACGGGAAGATGTACTTCCTCTCCGACGAGATGGAGGACAATCTCGATATTCTGGACGAGGTCGCCCGCTCGGCCGGGTTGGAGGGTGCCGATGCGTAACGTCGTGACCGCCGAGAACCGTTCGCCCGTCGCGCTCACCCTCGCCGTCATCGTGGTCGCCGTCGCTCTCGCCGCCCTCGTGTCGACGCTGGTCTCCGTGCCGACTCCCCACGGGCCACGACGGGGGATGCACGCACGGGACCTCGACACCTTCCTCCGGGTCAAGGTCTTCGTCACGACGCTGAACGTCGTGTTGTTGGTCGCACTGACGACGTCGTACGTCTCCCTCTACCGCAGCCTCCCGAATCAGTTCACGGGCAGCCTCGTGCTCGTCTGCCTCGCGCTCTTGCTGTACGCCGTCTCTGCGAACCCCCTCGTCACCCTCATGCTCGGATATCCGGGTGGCAGCAGTCTCGGTCCGTTCACGTACCTTCCGGACCTGTTCGCGACCGTGGCGACGGTCGTACTCTTACACCAGAGTTTCCGGTGACTGTCGCTGCTGTGCGGGCTCCTCGATTGCTCCAACTCGAACGTTTACCTTGCTGGCCGACACATAGACGACCGTATGTCACATGGCACGCCGATTCGTGTCGACCACGTCGGCATCGCCGTCGAATCCATCGAGAATGCAGAGCCGGTCCTGATGGCACTCGGCTGTGAACGCCTCGTCGTCGAACCCGTCGAAGACCGGTTTCGCTGGGCGTACTACCGACTCGGCGACGCCTCTCGACTCGAACTCATCGAACCCATCGCGGAGGACACCTTCCTCACCGACTTCCTCGACGAGAACGGATCAGGGCTTCACCACGTCACCCTCGAAGTCGCGGACATCGACGCGGTCATCGAATCGCTCCGCGAGAACGGCCTTCGAATCATCGACCGGGCGGAATTCGACTCGTGGACGGAGGCGTTCGTCTCACCCCGTAATCCGACCGGTGTACTCTTTCAACTGATGGAGTACCACGACGACTATCACGAGGAACGAATGCCACCGCAGGAACTGTACGTAAACGCGAGTCGAGTCGGCGAACTGTTCAAAAAGTAGTCCCGACGGTTATCGGGGCCCCGAACCTCGGTTTCGACGGTTCGCATCGCAGTCGTCGCTGAGACTCGCGTCCCTGTTCGGGACGACGCTACGGGCGTGTTCGCTTGCACTCCAACTGTTCGAACGGCCACCGTGTCACTCACTTCCTCAAACAATCGGTTGTCTATAATATCTCGACTCGTTATACTCGTGCGTGTTATACCTATCATCGGGACCCTATGAACGATGAACAAATGGACGTGCTTTCGAATACCTACAGGCGGCAGATGTTGCTCGCCTTGGCGGACGCAAATCCACAGGAAGACCGTAAGACCGTTTCGAGTGCGTCGGAGGGGCGTGACGACGAAGGGGAATCGGCGATTGCCATGCAGCACGTCCACCTCCCGAAGTTAGAGGATTGCGGATTCATACGCTGGAATCGGGAGAAACAGCGCGTGACGAAGGGACCGCAGTTCGACGAAATCGAGCCCCTGTTGACGGTGGTAAAGCAGCTACAAGACGGGGCGATCGAGGAGCTAACCGACTAGTGCATTGTCAACTATCAATTGTAGGATAAAGTCGGCGTAGTTTGATTCGTGCATCTTCGGATGTGAATCGCCAGTCAATGTCTGTTTCTTGGGCGTTCAGTGAATTTGTCC
>NZ_JBPEHH010000146.1:0-7426 GCF_054177595.1 Haladaptatus ordinarius
GTACTCATAGCGACTCAAGGTTCAGTTCCAATAATGACCGCATTTTGACTCATTCCTTCTTCTCAGATCTCATTTGATTAGATTTTCTCTCTATCACTGACTTATGGGTAAGAGACAGCCGTTTACGGCGGGGAGGATGTCACCACATCGTCTTGTGAACCGAAGTGACGGTAGTTTTGCCCGCGCCTATCTGTCTGTTAGGAGAGAATCCCCCCGTTTACGGCGAGGAGGATGTCACTTTTGCCACCGTCAGATGGGTCATATCGCTCCAGCAGCACGGATTTCATCCCAGCGTGCGAGTTTCATGCCAGGGAAAAGATAACGTCTGGCGGTGTCGTAGACGTGAACCTCACGAGGCATGTTACGTGAGCGCCCACTCCTAACGCTGGAAGAAATCTTCCTGATAGCACTCGGTGGGTTCGTCGGATCGAACTTCCGATTCTTCGTCGGGACGTTCCTCCCTGACCTCCGAGGGACGTTTCTCGTCAACGTCGTCGGGAGTTTCCTTCTCGGATTCCTTCTTTACGAAGCACTCACGACGTCGATTTTGGCCGAAAAGTCGGTGGTGGTCTTCGGGACAGGATTCCTGTCATCGTTCACTACCTACAGTACGTTCGCACTCGAGAGTGTCCAAGCGACTCCACTCATCGGGTTGCTCAACGTCGTGGGAAGTTATTTAATCGGCTTCATCGCGGTTCTCCTCGGGCGGCGGGTCGCACTATCGATTGAGAGTGATTGAAGGATGGTGGAACCAGGTCATCTCGTCGGATTCGGTGGCATGCTCGGTGCAGTGGTTCGCCATCTCGTGAACGAGGCTGTCGAGCGAGAAGACTTTCCAACAGGAACCCTCACGGTGAATGTCGTCGGCTCGTTTGTTCTTGGGTTTATAACGTTTCTCGGTGCCGGTAACGACGTTTTACTCTTCGTCGGCACTGGTGCTTGCGGTTCGTTCACGACGTTTTCATCGTTTTCGTACAACACCATCCGGCTCTGGGAGACAGGTGAGCAGATAAAATCTGTCGCGTATGCAGCGTTGAATATCGTCGGCTCGGTCCTGGCTATCGGCATCGCATCGCTCATCGTTTCGTGAAGAAGGCCTCCTGGCGTTCCCCCGAACCATCTTCTGTTGAGGATGGTGACCTGAGACGAAGTTCATGCGGGAGCCCAGGGCCACATGCCTGCTGCCATGAGATACCCAGCAGCAGCGGTGATGATGCCGACCGCGACGGTGTACCACGCGACCGGAGACGTATATTCACTACGGCGGAGTGCAAGAAGGAGCCAGAACGTTGCCCAGAGCACGGCCCAAATCCACCAGAGTGCCGCGAGGCCGACGTCACCGGCCAGCCAAACGATGTATCCGGTTGGGACTGCGACGACCGTGACGAAGATGCAGTACCAGCCGAGCGAGCGCTGATCATCCGCGCTACGATACGCGTTGTATCCGACCCACAGGTACGTGAACGAGAATAGGAGTGTTCCCGCAGCGTTGAACGCCGTCCCTTCTGAATCACCCCCGAACGCCCACCACATCGCTATCAAGAAGGTCAACACCCCGACGAAGAAGTTCAGCACGGCCGTATCTCGATCGTCAGCACGACCGAGAAGCCAGATGCCGTTCACTATCAGCACAGCACCAACGAACACTAACCCCATTCCAAGAATCGTGTATAGTGACATTGTCTCCCCCGAATTGGATTTGGAACGTCCCAATATGTTCCTTCGTTAGAATAGTATAAATAACTAACAGTTGGTCAAACCAGTCGCGAATTATGATTTTACCAGAGAGCGGGTGAGAGAGGTCGATTTTCGATCGTCGAAAAAGAACAGGGTCGTCACGGCTTGCGATAGTTTTCGTACCTCCAGATACGGCATCGATCACCTTGGTCGAATAGAAGTCGACTCGGAACGACATCCACGATCCAGAGGCGAACACGCGGATACGGTGGACGTAGTCGAGCGTCGAATAAAGAGGACGGGTAAGGCCGATCGAATCGGTTCGAAAAGTCGTCTGCTGAGTCGAGAACATTATCTACGGACTACCTTTTTGTAGGACACCGTTGTGGCGTGCAGTGACATGTCTGACCCAGCTGGGAACCGCTCGCTGTCCGCCGTCCACTCTGCACCAGTGGAACGACTTCGTGGAGACGACGCCAGAAACACCAACATCGCCGCTGGAAAAGCACTCGCAGAAACGATCAGAACGACGCTCGGCCCGAAAGGGATGGACAAGATGCTCGTCAGCGCTTCTGGAACGGTCGTCATCACGAACGACGGTGCAAGCATTCTCGATAGAATGGATATCGAGCACCCTGCTGCGGAGATGATTGTCGAAGTCGCAGCCAGTCAAGGGGCAAAGGCGGGGGATGGAACGACTACAGCAGTACTATTGACGGGCAAGTTACTGAAACAAGCTGAGCAACTGCTCGAAAATGGTCTCCACCCGTCCAGTGTGACGAAGGGATACCGGCGAGCCAGTCAGAAAGCGTTCGACGTGCTCGACACAATGAGTCTCGACGTCTCGCCCACCGATGAATCTGCCCTTCGAGACGTTGCAGCGACCTCGGTGACTGGAAAATGGGACGCCGACGCAGCCGAAGTGTTCGCCGACCTCGCTGTTGGTGCCATCCGTGCTGTCGAAGACGAAGGGACGGTCGATCTTTCGAAAGTAACTCTCCGACCCGTGGCCGGTGCGGGTATCGCCCACTCCTCGCTCGTATCAGGCATCGCCATCGACATCGGGAGTTCATCCACGTCGATCGAAGGGAAAACACTCGACATTCCACGTCGAATTGAAGGGGCGAAGTTAGCTCTCATCGACACCGAATTGACGGTCGACGAGGCCAACGCGGTAGAAAGCGTCACTGTCGACAGTCCGGAGACGATGGAAGCACTTCGTCGATTCGAGCACGACGCCTACGCGACTCAGGTTCGCGAGATCATCGATGCGGGAGCGGATGTCGTCGTTTGCCAGAAATCCATCGACGACGCGTTTCGAAATCAACTCGCCAGAGAAGGTATCCTTGCGATCGAGCGAACGCGGCAGGACGAGCTGTACAAACTGGCGGATGTAACTGGTGGCAAACTCGTTACGTCGGTAGATGAACTATCACCAGCGGAGATCGGTTACGCCGACGAAGTCGAGCGCCGTACCATCGCAGGAACGCACCTCCTGATCGTCACCGAAGATGCCAATTCGCAGCACGTATCGGTGCTCCTGCGTGGTGGTACTCAGCACGTCGTCGATGAGATGAAACGTATCATAGAGGACTGTCTGTACGTTACGACCCTTGCCATCGAAGATAGCGACGTCCTACCCGGCGGCGGAGCCACAGAGATCCATCTTGCCAAGAAACTCCGCGAGTACGCCGATTCGCTCGATAGTCGCGAACAACTTGCAGTTCACGCGTTCGCAGACGCCCTCGAAGCGATACCGAGAACGCTCGCGACGACAGCAGGTCTCGACCCCATAGATACACTCGTCGAGTTGCGTGCAAACCATCACAATGGGAAGCAGAACGTCGGACTCGACGTAACGAACGGACGACCGAAGGACATGTTGACCAACAGTGTCTTGGAACCGGCAGCCGTCAAACGTCACGCCATCGCCAATGCTGAGGAAGCTGCAAACATGCTTCTTCGAATCGACGACGTCATCGCAGCGACCCGTGACGCCGATGAAAGTGACCACGAACACGACCACGGCCACACCACCCACGAGCACGGAAGTGGGGGATACCCCTGGGCGATCGGCCACTGATCAGCCACTGATTGACGAGTGAGCGACAAGCGAAAAAACAGGGCCGGGACGATCCTACCGGACTACACTGGTTACGACGGCTGTGCGGCGTCACCTTGACGCTCGGCAGACACCTCGGCGAGACTGTCTGGGTCGACGTCAAAATCGAAGACCGCTTCCGGCACCGAGACGGTCACACACGTGTTCGGGAGGTCGACGATACCAGCGATTCGGCTTTCGACCGGGACGGTACTGAGGATGATATACGCTTGTTCAGGTGTGTACCCGAAGTTCGTCAGATAGTTGATGGCGTCGAGACACGCCCGTCGCATCCCGACATTGGCGTTCTTGTAGTGCTGTGTGCCGTCCTCGTCGACGGAGTAGCCCTCGAAGACGATGTACTCGGAGAACTGTGGCTCGACGTTACCCGGCTTGAAGATGGCATGGTCGACGCCGAGTTGTTCCATGCCGTTCTTGATAACGTCGACTTTCAGGTCGACGTAGCCAGCCATCTCTATTGCACCACAGAAGGTTATCTCGCCGTCCCCCTGCGAGAAGTGGAGGTCGCCAGTGATGAGGTTCGCTCCATCGATGAAGACGGGAAGGTACACGCGCGAGCCCCGACTGAGATTCTTGATGTCGCAGTTACCAGCATTCTCTCGCGGGGGAATCGTGCGTGCTGCTTTTTCCGCCGCTTCCTCGACTCCGTCATCGTCCATATCACCGAGCATCACCTCGTTCGGTTCTGGCGGGAGTGCCAACGGTGGTTCGTCCTCGTGAGTCTCGTGATTGACTGCGGTCTCAGCCTCAGGGCCTCGCTCGATGAGTGCTTGTTCGCGTTCGTTCCACTCTTCCAGAAGTTCGTGTGACGGCGTCGTCCCGAGGATACCAGGATGAGAAAGCCCCGCGAACCGGACGTCTGGGATGTGTCGCGACGACGTGTAGACACCGTCGAAGTCCCAGATAGCTTTCCGTGCGTTTGGGAAGTGGTCGGTCAGGAATCCTCCACCGTTATCTAGCTCGAAGATTCCGGTGAACCCCCACTCGTTGTCCGGAAATGGCCCAAGGTCAAGTATGTCGACGACCAACAGGTCGCCTGGTTCCGCTCCTTCGACCGCGATCGGCCCACTGAGATGGTGGTTGGGGTCGAGTCGCATGTCACGGATGTCGTTCGCGCTGTCATCGTTGTTCACTTGATTTCCCGTCCAGTCGAGACATTCTACGCGAAACTTTTCACCCGGCTTGACACTATCTACTGGTGGAACGTCAGGATGCCACCGGTTCACGATCGGATCTGGCTGTTCCTCCGGCGATTTCTCGACGTCGACTTCGAATATTGTCTCTGGCATACTCTATGCCCCATGCTAGCTCCCGACTCCCCCGGCCAAATAGTTAATTATCCATAATGAATTACTTGACAAAGATGAATTATCGCTCATCGACGATCAACCCACAGAGAGATTTCGTTGACACGAACAGTGATGTTTAATCGGAATGAGACCGTCTTCCTACGCCATGTCCTCGCACGATGTACTCCCGTTCCTCGACGATTGTATCCCGTTCTATTTATTCATCTGGCAAAAGTACGAAGACGACCTCTTCACACGCGGTGCACTCGAGGAAGAGTATGCAGAACATCATGGCAGAACCGAAGTGACTGATTTCAACAGTGGTCGAATGCTTAATCTACTTACTGCATACGGACTGATAGACAAAGTTGGTGACGATTCCTATCGGGTTCAATGTCGTCCGGACGAAACCATCCTTTCGTGGCGCGAGAAGTACGACTCTCGAATCAAGCGACTGCACCAGCGGGTACAAGTACATAGACGTGAACGAGCGAAGAAATCGGCGGACTGCACGATGCCACCTCGTCTCGAATATCAGAACGAGTCGTACATCGGTCTTCCATTCGAGAAGATCAGCAGTTTCGATGACTTGCTCACTCAGATGGACGAACTACTCGATATTGAGGATGGCAGAACCAACCTCGTCATCCTAGCGCCGGGAACCGAAGCCGGAGACGTCCAACATCTCACCGACCAACTCTGTGATGAAAGCGTGATGACCGATACCCAGTACTCAGTACCCTTCGAGAAAGCAGGGTCGGAAGTCCGTGGAAAAGACGCGGACGATTTGGAGTTCCGAATGTACCTTCGAATGTCAGAAAGTACGCAATAATCCAAGGGCATCGTGGCTAATACGTCTGAGAACCGGACTAACTGAAGAGAGGAACGAATTCGAATAACAGGTACGCAGAGACTGTTGCAATCCCTGGAACGATATTCTGCATGGCAATGACACGGGCAGTAGTCCACGGTTCGTATAGTGCTTCAATGTCGGGGTACGGATTGCTACCTGTTTCACTAGCCGATGTATGGTGAATCTCTTCAGTTTCGGTTTTGTCAATTGTCGGTGTGTCTTCTGCATCTACAGCAAGTGCGCCGCTGGAGATTCCCAGTGGCCCTTCCTCGATCATTCTAGACCGCTGGGTATACTCTTTCACACGTGTGGCACGGCCCCATCCAAGACCGACAATACTCATTGTTGAAACAATAACAATACTAGCAGGTATTCCGAGTTCTGAAAGGACAGTGATGAGTGTAGAACTCACGAGTGCGACGATTAATGCTGCAAGCAGGGGCATATCAGTGAGTTCGTTTCCCATCGTATCGAGGGTTCGTTGAGCAATTGTAAATGCTCCGACTGCAATAGCAACCCCCGCAATCAAAATACCATAGTCCATTTTAATGGTACCACTGCCAACGAGTGGAGCAATTGCGTTCGCCATATTCGATGCCCCTGCCGAGAATGCAGTATAACAGCCGACGATAATAACCAACGAGGTTCCAATAAATTCTCGCATAGTCGTATCCGGACCAAGTGTCGGCCGTACAATCAATCCAGAGCGATCGATCTGAAGTAGTGCGCCTTTGCTTTGCGTGATTGCAAACCAGTCGAGAAGGGCAGGGTACCAGTATCGACCGATAATAGCACTCACCCAAAATGCAATCACTGGAGAGACAAGCCACCACGAAATAATCCGCCCCATCACTCCCAAGTTTAGTGCATCAGTTGCAAGGCCAAGACCAGCAATCGTGCCAACACCTGTCATTGAGGTCGAGGCAGGAACACCGACGATATTCGAGAGAAACAACGCCAGTCCGATAAAAAAGAGAATTGCAATACTCGCTTCTAGAGTGAAAAATCGACTCGGAACGATTTCACCACCCATCGTATTGATGACATTGCGGCCAACAGTCCATCCACCGACAAGCGCACAGATGCTCATGAGGGATGCAGCACCGAACTTTGAGATCGTTTGGCTTCCAACTGCGGGACCGAAAGCAACTCCGGTATTCGAACCGCCGACGTTGAAACCCACAAAAATTGCGACAGCAATTCCGACGAGAAAGAGTATCTCTACCATAGCTGAACCATGTGCGGTCGTTGGTTAAGTCCTTCGTCAATGTTTGTTTAGTTGTTGAGAAGCGTTTCATCGTCTCTTCATGACTAGTGAGTAAAACCACTCGCACAGGTGGCCGACGAGTTCATGTTGGACGGTCCTTGCCTTGTTTTGCCGCAGAATGACGACAGTCTCAGACGCTCTCACGGTTATCTTCCGTCAGATTAACCGGGAAATGGACGCCGTCTGGCGATATGGCATCGCTCAGACGGCTAGCGCGA
>NZ_JBPEHH010000147.1:0-7404 GCF_054177595.1 Haladaptatus ordinarius
CTGTCCGGCCATCGCTGATCACGCAGATACTCTAAACAGTCCTCTTTGTCAGGCAGAAAGACCTCGTTGACACTCTCTCTGCTGACCATGCTGGGGAAGGCTACGAACTCCAGTCATGAAAAAGTATTCACCGCTACAGATGAGCGATGAACCTTTTTCACGTCGCCGACCACCGTCTTGGTCAGGTCGGTTACAATAGACCACGGTGTTCGAGGCGCAGTTCAATTTCCTTAGCGCTATGAGAGCCATCTTCATAGTGGAGTCACGCTAACCCCCCAACCATGTTCGGAAACCTCGACGCGTTCGAGTACGAGTACCGTAGCTGCGACCTGGTCTACGGTCGAGGATGCGTGAATCGATTGAGCGATTACCTCGCAGAACATGACCTTGACCGCGCGATGATCGTCTGTGGGTCGAACGTCGGGAGGAACGTCGACCTGATGAACCCGGTCGAAGACGGTCTCGGAGACCGTCTCGCCGGCGTCTTCGACCGGACGACTCCGGCGAAACGGGCCGAAACTGTCTTCGAAGTTATCGACGCGATGCGGGAGAACGATGTGGACGTTCTTATTGGCATCGGAGGCGGCAGTAGCCTGGACGTAGCCCGGCAGGCGAGCGTTCTCGCTCCAGACGGACGGTCGCTCGCCGACCTCCGCGGCGAGGCACACGATGGGGAAATCCGTTCACCCGATACAGACGGTGACCGACCGCCAGTAGTTGTCGTCCCGACGACGTTCGCGGGGGCTGACGTGTCGAGTGGCGGGTCGGTCGAAGTCCTCTCGGCGACCGAGTCACCGACGGGACAGCCGATGAGTGTCAGTGGGTCGGGGATGCCCATCGCGGATTTCGCCGACCCGTCCCTGTTCGAGACGACACCCGCGAGCGCGCTGGCCGGTTCGGCGATGAACGGGTTCGATAAGGGAATCGAGACACTATACGCCCGGGACGCGAACCCCGTCTCCGACGCGACGGCAGTTCACGGGATTCGACTGCTGAGCGATGCACTTCCACATGTCGCCGGTGACGAAGAATCCACCCACACCTGGGCGATGGACCGGGCTGTCGTCGGCTCGTTGCTCGTCCAACTCGACCGAAAGGTCTCGATAATTCACGCGTTCGGACATGGGTTCGCCCGGCGGTACGATGTCCAACAGGGAGCAGTACACGCGGTGGTCGTTCCGCACGTTCTCCGGTACCTCTTCTCGGAAGTGGATGCGAACCGTTCAGTGCTGGCAAACGGGTTCGGAATCGACTCGGCCGACCACTCCAATGCTGAACTGGCTGACGCGGTCGTCGACGCAGTAACCGAAGTGCGCGATGCACTCGACGTGCCGACGCGTCTCCGGGAACTCACCGAAACACGAAGGGCGGATTTGCCAGCAATCGCCGAGTTCATCGTCGAGGACTCACCGATGGCTCGAACACCGGTGGGACTGACTCCGAACGCCCGAGAAATCGAGTCGGTGCTCCGTGAGGCCTGGTAACTCTCGTTGAAAATTCGGTGCTAGCAAACAGAATCACCGAGGCCGGAAAGTATACCAAGAGCGTACCGGTAAGATAATCCAATTCGCCATCGAATGTCGTTCCGAATCACGTTCCAGTTGAAAGAGCAAATTGGGCGCACGGTCGCGTCACTGCGCGGAGACGGGCGGGGCTGGGCACTTGTCGTCATCGCCCTCGGATGGTTGTTGATTCTCGGCATGCGCATCACGATTCCCGTACTGTTGCCTGGCATCAAGGCGACGTTCGCGATCGACAACGCAACCGCCGGATTTACCATCACCGTCATCTGGGCAGTGTACGGTCTCTCGCAGTTCCCGGCCGGTCTGTTGAGCAATCGAATCGGTGACCGGAAGGTTCTCATCGCCAGTTTAGTCGTCATGACGGTGAGCGTCGGTGCACTCGCGGCCGCACCAATCTTCCTCATGTTCCTCGGGATGGCGGCGCTCGTCGGCGTCGGGAACGGTCTCTACGGACCCACGCGGGGGACTCTTCTCTCGTCTTTGTATCCCGACAACGACAGTACGGCTATCGGGTTCACACTTGCAGTCGGGAGTCTCGGTGCCGCAGCACTCCCTATCCTCGCCGGGGCGGTCGTTACCCGGTTCGGCTGGCGAATTCCGATTGCCGGTGTCGTCCCGATCTTTTTGATTACGACAGTGCTGGCCTGGCGCGTCATTCCACCGATTGCCCCGACCGAGACGACAGGGACAGTTTCCCGCCATCATCTTCGGGGCCTGCTTTCGGCCGTTGGCCGTCGTCCCGTCCTGCTCGGCATCGGGGGGAAGACGATTCGAGTCTTCGTCTTCCAGGGCCTCTCCGCCTTCCTGCCGACGTACCTCATCACGGTCAAGGGTCTCGACGAGGTGACCGCTAGCGTGCTCTTCGCGGCTCTTTTCGTGAGCGGTGCCGTCGCACAGATTGGTGGTGGACGCGCAGTCAGCCGCTACGGGAATCGGTCCGTTCTGGTCGCTCTCGCTGGTGTCAGTGTGCTACCGCTTCTCGTGCTCCCGTTCGTTTCCGGTGTGGTTTCTATCGCAATCGTGATCGTTCTCATGGGCATCCAACTGGGAATCACGCCGGTCACGAACACCTACCTCATCAACGCCCTTCCACCAGCCAACCGCAACGGGGCGTGGGGACTGCTACGGACCGGATACTTTCTCGTCGCGTCGACGGGGTCGATCTTCGTCGGGATTCTCGCCGACGAAGGATACTTCGACAGTGCGCTCGTGGCACTCGGTTGCTTGCTCGCCGTGGTTGCTGTCATCTTCACCTTCCTCCCCGGACTCTCGGCAGACAGGTGAGACAGTAGATGAGACCGGCGCTCTCGATGCATAGGATACGAGTTACCCGAAGTTACCGTGAGGGAGGCCGTAGCTGAACCAAGCTCTCGGCGGAAAGACATCAGTGAGGAAGTGCGGAACTAGGCAGTGTCCTATCAATTGTTTCAAAACAAGTTACCCGTCTTTATTAAGACAATACACGATTTGAGAACTATACATATATTTAAATTAATTTCATAGGTATTTAGACGTAGTCACTAAATATTTAATTTTTTAAAGTATATAGGAAATTGCTGAATTAAATTTTGAAGTGATAACGGTCTCATTTTCGTTTAATCCGTTGTATTGAATTGTTATGGGTTTACTGAATGACTATGTCGTTCGGCATGGTTAGCCTGTGAGATACCCTGCGTGTAGATGATCGTAACTGCTTCGAAGCCCAGATGTCTCATCGTCCATGTACACATTTCAGAGATCATTAATCTAGTTGGACTCTAAGTGAGTCATCACATAAATCGACACTATCGTGTAAATAGTTTCGGAAAGAATAAAAGTCCCATAGCAGCTATCTATAGTCCAATTGCCATATATTTGCAGGATTTATCTCGTTTCTTCCTGCGATGGGTCGGGGGCTGCCGGAACAAATCGGGACGAAGACGAGTTTGACGCCTTTATCAACGCGTGCTGGGGAGATCCTGGTATCAACGCCTGTCGTGAAGTAACCGACAAACCGGTTGTCGACATAGAAGAGGGATCGATGTACGTCGCCGATATGTTTTTTGCCAAGTCTCGGTCGTGACTGTCTTATCACGGGCGAAAGATCTGACTAAAGGATGAGACAGAGCGAATTTCGGCTGATTCATTGGCTAAAATCGTTCATCTCTACGATTATAGCAACTGGATTAAATTAGATTTTGTGATCGAAAGCGGACACGGAGGGAGCTGATGACACTCGGTATTCGACTTCATCTGGCTTGATTATCACTTTCGAATACAGTCTCAGAATGAGAAAAGTTCGGTATCGAACGATCGCGGAAAGCCCTTCACGATTGGGTGCAGAAGGCAGATCTACAGCCCGACAGCGACGCGAGTCCGGATTACATCGCACTTGACGAGACAGTGATCCGAATCAATAGTCGGCGGTTCTAGCTGTATGCCGCCGTCGATCCGAATTCGAACGAATTCCCCGCATATACGGCTGTTTACGACGACTACAACGGTGTTGGCACAACAGTTTCTGGGGTAATTTCGTGAGAAACACGACGTCTTCGACGCCGTATTTATCGTTGATCACCTACATCACCTAGCGGCTGCACTCCACCGAGCAGGACTCCGATTTCACACAGTTCACCATGAAATTCGGAATGTTGTCGAACGTATCTTTCAAAAGATAAAATGATACACCTTCTCGTTTGGCAATAGTTTCAGCCACGTCGCTCCAACGACCGTAGAAATGTGGCTGCAAGGGTTCCCTGTCTGATGGAATTCGCTAAACTAAACACGACCGTGATCGGACGGAGACGCCCGTCAGGGCGTTCGCCATCCGGCTTCACGCGGCCGGCTGTTTACGCAGAGAAAGACAATCGATTCTCACCCCCCTCGGTATAGGTCGGTCACACCAAGCGATCTTTCAGTGGGTGCATCGAGTATCTGATAGCATCTCAGACCCACCATCGGCGCAACCGACGCGGGTCGTGGTTGACGAAACCGCTGTCAAAATCAACGGCGAGTGGTCTTTGGTCCACGCTACAATAGATACCGAAACAAAACTGCTTCTTGACCTCGCCGTGTTTTGTCAACACGGCACTGATTCGGCGGCTGCATTTCTCTCTGAATTGGCCGAGAAATATGATCTCTCGGATGCCGTGTTTCTCGCCGATGGCTATGGCTATCGGACTGCCTTCTTTCGAATCGGATTGAGCGGTCAGCTCGACTATACCGAGCAAAACCTGATCGAAAGATGGTTTCATACGCTTAAAATTCGGATCGACCGCTTCCACAACTCATAGGTGGACAATCGGCCGAGGGTTCAGCGGTGGTTTGAGCAGTTTGGCATTACTATAATCATCAGCGACCGCATCAATCGCTCAACAAGAGGGTGTCATAGAACGATTAGCACACCAAAGAGCAGGGTGAACGCTGATGTGGAATGAGTTCAGCGACCCTGCAAGATGATCCTTCGGTAGAGTCCTTCTTCAATGTCGTGGAGACAGAGACGCTAGCGCTGTTCGAGCACCTCTCCTTCGAGTTTCTCGAAGAGTTCGACGTGTTCGCCCCGGCGCAGACGGGGCGAACACGAGACCACGAACCACCAGAGCTGATGCGTGGCTTACTTCACTGCTACTACAAGGACATCTACGGCATCCGTCCTGTTGAACGAGAGCTGCGGAATGCGGTTGTCTGGCTGAGCTGTGGCTTCGATCGACCGCCGTCGAGAGACGCGGTCGATCGCTTTCTCACTGACCTCGAACAAGTCGTTGACGAAGTCGTTGACCGGCTCGTCGAGCAAGCCGCCCGCCACGGCCTGCTCGACGTGACCTACTGCATCGATTCGACCGATGTGAGGGCGATGCCCGCCGATCCAGATGCGTCGAAGTGCTACGATCCGACCGAGGACGAGTACTACTACGGCTACGGCTGCACGATCGTCTCGACCGGGCAAAAGATCCCGATTGCAGCCGAGTTCACCGAGAGCAAACAAGCACCAGAAGAGACGGCGATGCGCGTCACATGTGACGCGCTCGCCGTCGAGCAACCGATCTGGATGGTCGGTGACAGCGCCTACGACACACTCGACTGGCACGACCACCTGCTGGCCGCAGGGGTCGTGCCCGTCGCTCCGTACAACGCACGAAACACTGACGACCCGAAAGACATCGAGTACAGGGTCGAAGACCGCATCGAAAAACACAGCAAGGACGTCCAGCTGAAGCAATCGACGCTAGACGAGACGTACAACCGGCGGAGTGGAGTCGAACGAACCAACGAATCAGTGAAGGACTGCGGCCTCGGGCGAACACACGCCCGAGGCCGCGTCCACGCACGTGCACAAGTGTTCCTCGCGCTGTGCCTTCGTCTCGTCATCGCAATCACCAACTACGAACGCGGAGACAATCCGGGAAGTACCGTGATCACGGTGTGACAAGAGTTCTATGACACCCTCACTATAAATTGGTACACTTGTATCAGATTACACATATACGACATATTTTTCGCTGGCGGGACACAACCGCTGCTCACACCTATCTTTCTGCGAGGAGAGAATCTCGCCGTTTACGGCGGGAGTGAATCTGACAACTCTTTGACAAACCACGCATCGACACTACTACGGATATTTAAGTAGTATCGGTTCATAATATGACGGACACCGAGGCGGTCACACCGCCCACTCAATTGCACAATATCGGGACTCCGAGGCCCAGAACGTTCGAGACACCCTCTCGAACCGCTGTGGTGTCTCGGTCAGCAAGATAACTCCGAGTCCCATGCCAGGATAGGAGTAACGGCGGTGTGGCCCCGCCATCGGCCTATCATACCGACAGGCCGTCAACCAGCAAATATCCCAAACCAGCGGTGCGGTGCCGTGGAAAGCCTCGCCGTTTACGGCGAGGAGGAGGTCACAGTGTGTCTATTCGGAAAAATAACCGTGCACTACAATTACAGAGCTTGCACTTAGCAGAAATTCGCTCCTCGGTGCTAGGTCGAAAAAGTGGCTCTCAGATTACCGGGCGGGCAGATTTACACGAATCGACTCATAGAGGGCCGGTTCTAACCCGCTGTCCCGGTACCCTGCGGCGAGATTGACGTCTACGGCCCAGAACCGATCCTCGTCGTCTTTGACGAAGTCAATCCCGACGCCACGAAGATCGAGTCGGGTGACGAGGCGGTGAAGACGTCGCGTAATTGACGGTTTAGGACGTACCTGATTCAGGAATCGTTTAGGGCCGTAGAGCTTCGAAGTAACGCGCTTGGCCGCCATCTGGACCCTCGCTCCATCGTTGACGGCGTAATACTTGTAATCGATAGGCTCCGAGTGGATCCGCTCTTGATAGAATCCTCCCTCACCGTTCAGTTCGGGGTCGCCGTGCCAGATGTAGTAGGGTTTTGCGACGTATTCAAACTCGGGTTTCTCGAAGGTTATCCGAGGAGTACGAAACCCGACCCTCTCTAGCGCTCGTAGCCCGATTAGCCGTGAACTCAACGCAATCGTCGCGACGAGGTTGTTCCACAAGCGTGTCCCCGTTCGCCGTGCATACCTGAGAGCGGGGAGATTGAGTGGGAACACCTGTTTGTTGACGAACAGAGTGAGATTGTCGATGTGGGCCGGGGAGAGTTCGTCTCGCGGATCAAAGAATCGAACTGTGTGTCCCGCGTCCCGAAGTCGGTTGGCGACGGCAGTGAACACCGGCTGATCATCAGCACAGAGAATCCCGATCTGCTCCGCGTCGGCGATCTTCATAGATAATAGATGTATGTGTGGCAGAGAAGATAATTCTTTGACGCTCATCTGTAGCGGTGAATACTTTCTCATGACTGGAGTTCGTAGCCTTCCCCAGCATGGTCAGCAGAGAGAGTGTCAACGAGGTCTTTCTGCCTGACAAAGAGGACTGTTTAGAGT
>NZ_JBPEHH010000148.1:0-7383 GCF_054177595.1 Haladaptatus ordinarius
AGCGAAGTCAGCAGCGATGTAATTGCATCCGGGGAGAGTCTCATACAACCTCCCCTTCGCTCTACGAGTTCAGGTAGCCGTCGGCTTGCGATTTAGCCTCTTAACCGAATACGAATGGAGTGCAGGCATTGTGGAACGACACTCATGGCCGCCGAGCAGTGGTGCCCGACCTGTGGGTCGACAGAAATTGCGACGTTCGACGTCTCGTAATCCTGTTTCGACGTGGGTACCAGTGAGATCTCTAACACGGCGGACAGAAACGGACGCGATTCCGATCCGGACGAGAGTGACCATCTCAGCTGCGTTGATCGAATTCCTAGTTCGATACCGGTAAACTGCCTCGGGACTGTGCTGTCGCGCAGTCTTTTAAAACGAAATAGATCGCCTTAGCGCACGTCGCCTTTCTGCAAACGTACGCACTGGAGTGATATTTCGACCGGAATTGTTTTTCTTTCATCCCTTCGGTCGTGTCTGCGTCCGTGATTTTATTGTAGCGCACGCCTAGATTCGGTTATGCCATTCACCGCGAGCTGGCACACGCTGCTCGACGAATGCGACGCCCTCTCCGAGAGTGCAACCCTCGTCACACCGCTCACGGACACCCAATTCCGAATCACTGACACCCAAGAACATCGTATCATCATCGAGTTCGTCGATTCTGGCGACTCCCAACCACTCCAACGCGAGCAATTTGCAACGCTTGTCGAGCGGATCGACGACGCCAATGGCACCTTTGATCTTCAGCGCCTGCCCCCAGACGCGGAACCCTATGCCGCCGTCTTGAGTCTCCATCCTCGCTACGAATGTAATGAGCGGGCTGGCACGATGACTGCAACTGACGACCCGACAAGTTCACAGCTCATCGAGAGCAGGCCGTCTCCCTCCATTGACGATCAGGAGCGTGTCGAACCAGATCTCGACATCTACGCTGACATGCTGCTTCTCATTGATGCCCTCGAACGACACGATCCAACAGCACTCGACGCCTGTGAGACGCCAGCGCTCATCAACCTCTATACGCTCTGTTCAGATGTTCAGCGCAATGCGGGCGACCTCCGGCAGGACGTGCGAGAATTGCTGCTTGACCGACTCCACCACGATCAACCGGTACACGGCCAGTATGGCTCGGTGCAGCGGACAACACGGCGCAATCGCACGCTGAAAGACGATGACGAAGTTCTGCGCGTCCTCGAAGAGGCTGGCATTCCTCGTGAGCGCGTTATGGGTGTTGATCGCGAGAAAGTTGACGACGCGCTTGCAGTGACCGATCTTGCCGAATCGGCGGTGTACGACATCAGTGAAAGCGCGTACGTTCGGAAAGCCGAGGTCGACGAGGAACGCAAGGAAACTAGGCTCCAAGGCCTGAAAGACCAGTTGTCGCTTAGTGACGAACCTGAAGCCGATCAATTGCGGCAGGAGGTTGCGGAACTCGAACAACGGATCGACGAATTAACCGAATTCACACCCGGCACTGAACTTGGAACGCACTCATGATGCATGTGCTACCTGTAGATATTGGAGAGAGACGCGCTGATAGCTGTCTTTTATCGCTCCCCAGATAAGTGGTCGGTCGTAAACAACGGTACTGTGATACGACAGCCGACTGTTGGTTACTCCTCGTACAGACAGTGCCTGTTTGCTGTGTCGCCGGCGAGCGTTTGCTGATCGTCGGCAGTTGCCGCGAACAATTTCGATTGGTCTCCTTCGGACGCTCTTCAGTAGCGTAGCGGAAGTAGATCAGGAGCGTTAGTGCATACCGCCAAAGTAAGGACGAGTATGTGTAAGGATCGTCCCTCATTCAGCGGAATGCTTGAGGATCTTGTTAAGCTGGGAGCAATAGAATTTCGGTCCGAGCCGCTCGGCGGCATCGTCGAGCAGCGACTCAAGGCCATCTGGGTAGCTCGATCCTGTCCGAACTGTGAGGAACCTTTCCCTGCGTTGCTCCCTGAGGAAGGGGACTTAGCACCTAATTCCAGTTAAAAAATGACAATGGTTTCAAAGACGTTCGTTCAGTTGATTACCTTCACTCTAGAAATCATAGAAACCTTTCTTATGGTTGCCTGGGTTACAATGGTCATGTACGAGTCGATTCTGATTCCGACCGACGGAAGCCAGGAAATGGAATCAGTCGTTGATCAGGGACTCGAACTCGCAAAGCAAAGTGATGCGACCGTTCATACACTCCACGTAGTCGATGAACGAGCCTATCTGACAATTCCAGATGAGGCACGTGATCGTGTTCGAAAGACACTCGAAGAGGACGGTCAGGCCACAACGAAAGCCGTTGAGGAACGGATACGTGACGCCGGCCTCGATGTCATTCGAGCAATCCGATGGGGCAATCCGAGCGCGGAGATTCTTGCATATGCTGTCGAGAATGATATCGATCTTATCGTAATGGGAACCCACGGCCGGATGGGGTATGAACGGTATTTGCTCGGCAGTGTGGCCGAGAGAGTAGTACGAGCCACGCCGATTCCCGTATTAACGATCGCAGTTGGGAATATCGACAAAGCGATAGCAACCATTCAGAACGAGTTCCGTAACGAACCCGCAGCTGAAGGGGTAGAGACGGTATCTGAGGCACACGATCAGTTAGATGAGCTCTCAGATACATGACAACGACGGTTTAGATTGTCAATCCGGCACTGTCTAGTTAGCGCGGGTTGAGAAACGAGCAGGTTGTAGCGGTTGTGTCCTATGCAACTCGAAAACCTGCTCAGAGAGACATTAGATACGGCGACGAAGCTCTATTGAAATCCTATTAGTCCAACATCTCTCCCACTGAAACCACCGTTAAGTAGGTCGGTATACCCCTCAATCAGGAATCATACATCTCTATTCCCGGTTACTCAATCCAGCTCCGATTGCAGCACCAAATGCCACTCCGATTGCGATCCACAGTCCGAGATTATCCGTAGCAGAACCTTTCGATGTGTGTCTGTTTGCGAACCACTTGCTGTTTACCCCTCATTAGGGATGGGCAGCCCACTAGCAGAATTAAGGGGAATGACGATGTACCACACCATCTATCCGACAGGTACGGTTGTACCGTCAATACGTCACTCCGTCCTGGTCCACAGATACAATACGTCAAATCAGACTAGCATGGACATAGAAAGTACCGCTCAGGATTTTATAGCGCTCGTCCGTGAAAACGAGGTTGGTTTCTTGGCCGCTAGCTTCGCATACTACACCTTCATCTCGATACTCCCACTGGTACTATTGATCTTTCTGGTCATCTCCACGATCGCGGGCGAAGAACTGGCCCGGATTGTACTTCAACAGGTAGCACTCACCGGAATTTTCACTTCGGATGGCCAAGAACTCATCCGAAATGCACTCATCTACCCAACGGCACATTCAGAAGCGTCACTCCTCAGTGTTGTTCTCCTGTTTTGGAGCGGGATGAAGATCTTTCGAAGCCTGATGTTCGCGTTTGCACAAATTTACGATGTCCCGTTCGAAGGCAGCCCGATCAAATCAATCCGAAACGGAGTCGTCCTCATAGTCGCGCTAGGCATTTCGGTCGTATTTCAACTCGCTGTCTCACTTCCTGCTGCATTTTTTCGGGCACAATTACCACTATTCGGAGAAATAGGCTGGCTCGAACAGTTCATGTTCCTCTGTCTCATGTTGTTCCCGCTGTTCTATTTCCTTCCTCCGATACCGCATCGGGTTCGAAACGCCCTTCCAGGGACAGTCCTTACAGCCAGCGGATGGATTGTTCTTGAGTTCGGATTTGGAATCTACACGCAATTCGTCACGAATGTGTCGGTGTACGGGGTGTTTGGTACATTCATCGGTTTTATCCTCTGGCTTTACTTGATTGGCTTGCTCATCTTCCTCGGTGCCTGTCTCAACGTCGTTCTCACGACCGGAGGATCCTCGTCAGAGTCGACCGTCTAACCTAGACGGTGGAGTCCGTCCATAGGAGATAGTTACTCCTTGTGCCCTGGCCCGAGACGATCCTGAAAGCTACCGTGATCGCACTGGATATCTCTAGACGCAGTGATGCAGTAGCCAGGATGGTTTTGTGGCTGTACAGCATACTCTATTCGTTATGCCCAATACCAACCCAACAGCACACTTCGAGAGCGTCACAGATAGAGAGGTGACCTCACCGACGCTGATCGAAGGGCTCCCTGGTCTTGGCATGGTCGCGGGGATCGCTGTTGACCAAATCACCCGTCAACTTGGCCTGAATCTCCATGGAAGCATTCAATCTGAAGCCTTCCCTCAAGTTGCAGCATTTGCTGATGGGCAAATCCGTGATCCTGTTCGTGTGTATACTGGCACAGAGCCAGAGATTCTCACCTTGCAGAGTGATTTCGCCTTTCCACAGTCCTCAATTCCACCGCTGCGCGACTGTTTGCTCCATCAGTTAGGCATCGAGTTTGACCGAGCAATTTTCGTGGTCGGTGCGCCTGCTGAGGCGGAAGCCCAGATCGGCCAAGTTAGAGGAGTGGCGACAACAGATGACCTGGAAGCAAACCTTTCGGATGAAGGTATTGAAGTTGTGGCTGATGTGGGTCTGGTTGGTGGGGTGACTGGGGCGCTCATTAACGGCTGCTACCAAGTAGGGATTCCGTCGATAGTCCTGATCGTGGACGCACATCCCTATTTGCCTGATCCAGAAGCCGCGAGAGCAATGATCGAGAATGCCGTTGAGCCTCTCGTCGATTTTGATATGTCTGGCGAGCACTTGAGTTGCTCACTGAGTTGGGTATCATTCAGATCCGAGAGACCACACAGCGAAAGTACGTTTCCATCGATACAGAGCACATAGAGAAGTCAGAGCCCATCCTCGCCATCGAACAACCAGAGTATCATCAACCGGTTCGGAAGTATGTTCAGCGGATCCAAGATGCTCTCAGTGACACTGATGAGGTTCAGGACATCATTGGCGTCCTTGTGTTTGGAAGCGTTGCACGGGGAGAAGCAGATCGGAAGAGCGACATTGATCTTTTTGTCCTCGTCGAGGGGGATCGAACTGTCGCTCGACGAATCGTCACAGGGGTTGCTGCTGAACTGGGAGAGAAACGATTCGACGGAGATCGATATGAGTTTGAATCGTATGTCGAATCAGTTGAGAGTGCACAGCGTGCTGGCACGAAACTCCGAGAGATCTTCCGTGAGGGAATTACCGTCCACGGCGGGAATGAGTTCCAGCAAGTCAAAAAGGAGGTACTCGCGGATGAGCGGTAATCGAATCGAGTCGCTCGTCGATGACGTACAAGCAGCCTTCGATCGCAGACCATCCGATATTGAAGACGGACTCGATACAGAGAATGCAGATATTCTCCAGCTTCGAAAGTCTTGTCGACTTCTTGCTGGCGCAGAGATACTACTGGACAGAGGATTTCACACTATCGTCATTGAAGCATCATTCGTTGCGATTGAGCGCGTTATCGAGTTCAAACTTCTCGAAAGTGGTATCGAACCCAGGGATCTCCTTGGTACGCATCCGGGTGTATATCGGGAAGCAGCGACCCGAGGAATTCTAGCAGAGTCTGTCGCTGCGGATCTCAAAGACTTGTGGCGCAACCACCGTGCAAAGACGTACTACCAGGATGGATTGGCTGCCCGAAAACGTGCCGAGAAGATGACGAACTCGCTTCTGAGACGCATACGTTCGTCGTCAATCTCTCTTCGAAGAAGCACGAGTGTCTCTGCGACTCTTGAAACTCTCTCCTGGGTATACACCCTCTGAAACGGGTGTTTCGATCACATATTCTATGAACGCGAGTTTCAGAGTTTGTGCCGATCCTTTGTCAATCAAACCGGTAAATCGCAATCCCGTCGTGGTTGCATTCCGGACATCCGCTCGTTTCGACCTCAACCGTGGTTCCACACTGCCGACACTCAGCGATGACAATGGTGTGTGACCGGCCAGTAAGCTGCTCTAAGAGGTCTTTCATGCGAACTCCGGCCTGTGAGTGGTTCGTTGGTCGTCGATGACGAGGCCACAGTCCTCACAGACCGTTTTAATCACGTTGGTGGTAACCAGACCACCGCATTCGGGACACCCGGTAGTTAGTTCGCTCGGTACGTCTTCGTCGAAACCCGTTGGATAGCTGTCGCTGAGTTTCATCGAAATCATTTCTCATCGAGGCGCTCGATCTCGAACGCCCCGCACCTTTGAGGGGCGAAAAAACTACCCGCGAGACTGCGGCTCATGTGTATCGGAAGAATCGGAAACCACCCACTTCTATTTATGATATTGGACAGTGGATTGTTCTGACAGACGATGATTCACGATGCTCGTGTTCTGCAACCCCAATTCATCCCGAACGAGGTCGAGCATCGCAACCCGGAGGTCAACGCCCTCTCAAACACGCTCAAACCTATTATGGACGGCCAACCCGGTGAGACATCGCTTTTGCTCGGGCCATCTGGTGCAGGGAAGACGTGTATCGCGAAGTATACCGTCGATCGCCTGCGCGAGAACGTCCTCGACATCAATACCCAGTACGTCAATTGCTGGCAGGAGTTTACCCGATTCCAAGTGCTCTATCGAATTCTTGAGAGGATTGGAAAGACAGTCGATATCCATCGCCGGTCGACACCTAAAGACGAGTTACTTGACCGGCTTCAGGGATACGACGGCCCGCAGTACGTCATCATTTTAGACGAAGTCGATCAACTCGAAGACAAGAGCGTCCTCTATGATCTGTATCGGATGCGGACCATCTCGATGATCCTCATCGCAAATCGGGAGGAAGCATTGTTCAACCAGCTCGATAGTCGCTTGACGAGCCGGCTGCAGACGTCCGTTAAAATACCGTTCGAGAAGTACCACCTCGACGAACTCGTCTCGATCCTCCATGCTCGCGCACGATCGGGACTTTCGGAAGGGGCAATCGGAAACGAGCAGTTGGCCTTAATCGCCGACGCTGCAGCAGGGGATGCACGGGTCGCCATCGGCATTCTCAGAAACGCGGCCCGACGTGCCGATCAAGCAGAAGCGGCGCAAATCACGACCGATATCGTCCATGAAGCGGTTCCGGATGGGCGCCAGGAAGTCCGACAGAAAACCATCGACCAACTCACTCCGCATCAGCGCGTCCTCTACGAAATTTTAGATGAGCAAGGCGAACTCGATCCGGGTGAACTGTACGAGCGGTATCAGGAGCGGGTTGATGACCCAAAGACGAATCGAACCGTCAGGAACCATTTGGCGAAAATGGAGCACTATCGGCTTGTGATCGCCGAGGGCAAGAATCGCGCTCGTACCTACCGGCTTCGTTGATCGTTTCTTTCGGAAGAGCCTGTCTAAGAATTTTGCCTCACCAATCCTCCTGACGTCGGCTGAAGATACTCTTACACGGTTCGACGGATCGATTCGGCCGTCGACAAAAAAAGAGAACCGGGCTCAGTTAT
>NZ_JBPEHH010000149.1:0-7260 GCF_054177595.1 Haladaptatus ordinarius
TTCAACATATTCACGCCCCATCACAGCATCCAAGACAGTCTTCGTCTCATTTCGCGGTCTTTACCGTGTGAGGCGCAGCTTTTGCCGATGCAGTTATCGAGAGAGTGGACAACTAGCGACTTTATCTGCGTCTTCTTGGCCTCGCTCAAGAGGACACATTATATATCCAACTCTACCTCTTGGTTGAGTAACTGTGCCACAAACCTGGCAATTGAAGTTATCTCGTAATCCGACTAAATCGACGAGCCGATTTTCCGTGTTATTATTGGTACTCCTATCTTGTTGGGAGTTCCCTGGAAAATGGCGCTGGTCCGTCATCTATGACGGAGCCCTCGAACAGTTCGGATACTCTCTCTATGCTCTTGCTCATGACGACTTGATCGGTATGCACCTGGCTCTACTATTTCTTTAACCCGATAAGCGGTGGTGTCTGAATGATTGTAGAGTAGAACCGTTTCTTCTGGTTTGTGATCTGCAATCTGATTAAATGCTCCCTCGTCAAGAAGCCAACCCGTATTCGATGGTCCTTGACTGAGTGACTGGAACTGACCACGGCTATCGAAGTAACCCACGTCGTACTGATTTTGGGACAACTCCTCTCGATCGGTGACACGAGAGATCGTCACGTCGTCGGGAACGTTGCTGTAATCCGTGTTCGTTCGTGTTTGCTTTGGTCCGGTTCCTGGCTGTGTCGTACTCGACCGGCGATTGCGACCGGCCGTACTCTCGTCACTATCGCCAGTAGCGAGCGAACCATGTGAACTTCCAGTCATTGTCTCACCTTCGAGGGCACCCGCAATTTGTGGGTCTCCAAGCGTTCCGCCGTGGCTTCCACCGCCCTTCCGTGAAAACGGCGAGCCAGCCAACGGGTCGACACGCGTTCCGGTTCCTGCATTCGGCGTCACAGACGACCCTCCCATCCCTCGATTCGGGATGCGTGATTGCAACTGTTTTCGCAGACTGCCAGACCGCGAGGCGACAGCCATTCCGGATGCAGCACCGAGTGCGCCAGCAGCGAGCGACACGAACGGTCGCATCCGCCGACTCCCGACGACCAGGAAGAGCGGTGAGAGCGCCGCAGAAAACCACATCACTAACACGAGGATGATGTATGCGAACGAATCGACGCCTGCCGCACTCGACATCCCGCCATCGAGCGATGACGACACCGTATTGATAACGGGATAGCCAACACCGAGGATGACTGCTGCAGGAAATGGAACGAATGCACACGGAACGAACAATCCGCGCAGACGCTCACCGACTGAAGCCACCGGTCGAAACAGCCAGACTGCAGGGAGCGACAGCGCGATAAACACCGGCATCGCGGGCATCAACACGTATACTGCGAGCCACGAGAGGCCAAACACGAACGCGACGAACAGGAAGAGCACACCCGAGGAGAGCCAGAGCAAGAGTCCGGTGAGACTCGCTGCAAGTGCGCTGTCGACGATTGTCTCGAAGCTGGCGACAATCTCCTCGCCAGACGGGGCGAACACCAGGGTAAGTCCGGACGCGAGATGCAGAACGAGCGCACACCAGATCCACGACCCCAGGATGAAAAAGAGCAGGAACCAGCCCTTGAGGCGGAGGCTCCGTGCTCGCTGGTCAGACATCCCTCTGGACGGTAAGAGCATGCTCATTCGAAGCATCAGCATCGAAAGTGCCCATACTGCCAGTCCGGCCGGAAGGCCCAGCGTGAACCACTGGTCGTAGACGGTATCCATCGGTGCGTTCGTCGGCCGTTCGACGAGTTCCATCGCTCCGTTTCGCATCGGAACGGGACGACTGACGAGGAACTCGACGGCCCACTCTGCCGTGCCGCGAGCAAAGTCAAGAAACTCCATCGCGACGCCGCGTAACGCACCGAGGAACCCAGTACAGAGTTGCCCGCTCACCATCCCAAGACCGGAACAGGAATCGCCGAAGGCGGCGGTTGCATTCGAACCGTTTTCCGCTGTCGTCCACACTTCGGTCGTCGTCGCATTTGGATGGGGCGTCGGTGTGCCAGGCGGTGTGGGCGTGGATTGTGCTCGTCCAAGTGTACTGCCAGCAAGGATAGTACCCGCTAACACTACCACGAGCACGCCGATTGTGAGCGGGTGTGGTCGTATCGGTGCCATCCCGATTAGAAGAACGGGATGATGTTCACACACCCGGCGATGCCGACGCCTGTCGAACGGATGAGCAGGTCGATCACGACGGCGAACAGTGGTGTCGTAACTGTCGCGTACGCCGCTCGATTACGCCAACCCTTGATGGATTCGACCGACTGTGGATTCTTCGGGAATGCAGACGCATTGTGGAGAACGTACGCGAGTATCGCAGACGCGATCATCGTGATGCCGACGAATAGTGGTGCGGCGAAGTTGACCGTATCAGCCAGTGGTGTTCCGCAGATATCGGACCCAACCGTCTGTTGAGCCGAAACGGGTGTGACGATTCCAAGCAAAAACATGGTAACTGTGATTGCTCCACGTCTGTGCGTGGCCCAGATATTCGTTCGGGAGAACGATGGGAGAACGGTCATCCAGTAATTCGTAGCGAGTGTAAGTGAGGGGTTCTGTTTCATGGGGGTCCTCATCGCCGTGTGCCAGCCTCGCCACTCATCGAGACCCGTCATATCATCATGTTACCATGTGACGAGCCAGCATACAGGCGATAGTACAAGCACCGACGCTAGTGACTTAAATCTGTATTGGGAAATTGCAAATATATACAAAAATACGATTGCTATTTTATTCATTAGGAGATGAATTCGGTTGCATTACGACAGTTTTAGTGTGGTGGGATTGTAAAGAATGGCAGAGATATGTTCAACCAACCAACTTCAAAGTGATGAAAATGTCATCGGGCTACCTGTGTGGAGACGGACGCCGTATCCTCCCCACCGTTCGCGAGGTGATGGTCGACAGCGGTAATGATGGTGTTCGCCGTTCGGCTGATTCGAGAAAGCCGATTCTGAAGAACCTCTGTCTCGTCGTCGCGCCATGCTGCGAGATAGAAGCGGGCGTTTGCAGCATCCAATCCCCAATACCGACTGACCAGATACGCGATGCTTTCTGCTTCTACCTCGCGGGCAGTGCGCTCGGTATCGTCGTGAGCCGGATCATGGAGTTTCGCATGTGCGTACTCGTGCGCCAGTGTATGGGCGACTGTCGCGCACTGCTGGTCTTTCACAGCGACGTGAGGTCGTCCCTCACCTGTCCGATACTGACAGATGCCGAGTGCCGTGCCGTGATTCCACTCAGCAGGATTGACGAGTGACGCATCGATATCGAGTGTCGTCGCCGCGTCAAGGAGAGCGGAAACGAGGTGTTCCCCCTCACCATATATTGTCGTCTCGAGTTCGGGGAGCGGCTCACCCTCCGTCTGTGCGATGTCGAATACCGGGACGGGGCGAAAGCCGACGAGGCCTTTCGACCATTCGGCTGGTGGTGTCTCGTCGTACGAGCAATCGGATTCTGCACAATACGTCGGGCTGTTCCCACACTCGGGGCACTTTTTGGCGTGGATCGGTGCCCAGATCCAGATCGCTGATTCTCCCTTTTTCACCTGTCTCTCGAAGTGGGTCTGCCACGTTCGATAGCCCGCGACCTTCGTCGCGTCCGGCCGTTGTGAACGGATGAGTATCGTGTTCCGGACAGAGTAGTCGTAGAACTTGCTCTGGATGTCGAGCCACTGCTGGAATGTCTCGCTCGCGGCGGCAGCGTCTGTTTGGCTCTGGAGATCGCTGAGCCATTCCTCGAAGACGTCGCACATCGCATCCGGTCGGTTGTCTGGGTCGGTCAATGCTCGCTGCTGATCGCTCGCTGGGTCTGTTGTTTGAGTCATGAGAACTCGGGCACTCGGAATTCGGCGAGCGCCTCGCCCCTCAGGGCGCACAAAAACAGGGTGGTCGGTGCTTCGTTCTCGTCACTCGACAGGATCGACGACTGTCAACCAATCGAGTCGATCATGAAGACGTTTGAGACCAGTGTCGTGTGTCCAGAGTTCTGTAATGTCGTGGCGCCGCATAGCGGCAATGATTGTTGCATCACGCCCGCCAATACCGGTATTGGCGTGGTCTTCGAGGAGCTCAGTTGCGGTTACGACATCGCTTCTGGTAAGATCAGCGACCAACATATCTTCGAGTGAGAGAAAGTGTTCGGTCGCATCGGAGCTCTCTGCAAGTTGCTTACTCAGATAATGAACGACTTCCATTTGGAGAACGGTCGTCGAAAACAATGGTTGATTTGCAAGCAGTTCTGAGATAGAGTCACGGACCACAGAGTGTTCGTCAAGCCCCGCGTCGAGATAATAGATCCAAATATTCGCGTCTAAACAGTACATACACTATGCCGAATCCGGGAGATCCGACGTCCAGTCGGTTTTCAATTCTTCGGGCGTCATCGATTCGGCGGTTTTCAATCTTGTATCGTCGTTGATACACCCTTGCATCGTCTCAATGAACCTCTCACGAGAGATTTGTGGTCGAATCACGACGGTTCCGTCTTCGATTTCGATTTTAACCTGTTCGCCGGGTTCGAGGTTGAGTCGGTTACGAATCGATTTTGGAATCGTTACTCTCCCTTTCGTATCAATTCGGCGGTTATCATCGTCTGTACTCATACGTTCACTCTGTTCCCACTACGGTGGGAATATCTAAAAGACTTTGCCTGGGTTCGGTTGAACCAGAACCTTAGTTCACCTCCTCAGTAGAGGGAATCTGCAGGGACTGACTATCGTGGTTCTTCTACGCCTGAAAAACCACTACTAGAAACACTATCGGGTCTCGTCCGGCTGAATCTGGCGAATATCCTCAGCAAGGTTGCGGACGTACTCGCGAACTGTTTCCATGTTCTCGCGAGCTTCGTCCAATGTTTTCGCCTTCACCTTGGCCACGATTTGATCTTGGTCTCGCGTGCCAGTTCCGCGTTTCAGTTTTACCGTGAGTGAGACGCCGACGTCAGTCCGCTCGACGTATTCTGTCTCTGTATGCGACTCCTGCTGTGATTTCGACTCGGTTTCCGTTCCAGGTACTGTATTGGTTTCAGTCATGTGTGCTCTACGAGGGTCTCTTTGCCCTCGCACCCCTCAGGGGGCGATAAACTCTCTTGTCACACGATTCTGAACAGGAATATGTTGCTTAGTAGTGGACATCAGCCGGGATGATCCACAGCTGCTCTTCTACATTGAGAACGCGATTGAGGTGCTGGCGATGTCGAATCGCGTCACCGAACTCATCGTACAGGAAGAGCGACGGTCCACGATACGCGCCGAGATTGTAGCAGGCGTATCTGGCGAGATTCTTATCGTGCATGAGTTCGTCAGTACTGAACTCGTTGACGGCCGTTCTCACCCGAGAGAGATTCCGTTCGAACTCCTGTTTAGTCGCTTCCCATCCACGCTCTAATAGCTCTGCTCCGTCGGCTGAATCGACCGGTGCGACGACAGGTAATTCACCCCACCGAGCCGTGCCTGCGACGGTCGTACGTTCGTCGTCGAACGTCACGTAGTAATCGAAGACGGCAGTGTCTTCAGGGCCTGCGCCAACGAGTCGGTCGAACGCCGCTTTTCCGCTGGCGAAGGCGTCATCTGCAGTCGGTGCTTCGACGAGTGCGTAGATTATCTGGTGCATCTGGTCACCTCGCCGACGAACTAACTCGACATCACGACATCATGCGACTCTACCTCTGTGCGCCGGCACCTTCTCCCGGCGCACACAAACTCCCTCGAAGCAAAGCGAACTCGCACTCGATTTTTGCTACTCGTCTGGTATCTCACGTCGCCCCGATTGCACACAGGGCCAACACGGAAAGCCATTGAGTCCGTCACACTCACAATCTGCTGGCTGATCAGTATCGTCGTCTCCAGGGTTCTGGTCGGGCGTCTCCATCTGTGGTCCCCCATCAGCGACGAGGGAGTGATCTGTTACAGCCTGTAGGAGTGGTGTTCGAATCGCGACGCCGACCCGATGTTTACAGGCTCCCTCGTAACGGTTGTCTGCCGGGCACTCACAGGAAACCGGGACGCCACTTCGAATCGTGACGAGGTATTCGTGCTCTGATGGGGTGGCGTGACTCGTGTTCCGAACACGGACGCCCCCAGGGACGACGGTGAACTCGAGGGCTTCGTACTGAGCGCGCTTCGCAACTCGTTTGGTGAACGTCAGTTGGGAGAGGACGTGGTTGTGGCTGGGCATGGTGTTTCATCGGGGCACGCAGTGTGCCCCGCACCCGTCAGGGGCAGAAAAACTCTCTCGACACAGAGTATCGGAAAAGACCTCTTTATAGAATCTGTGCCCAACTCCGTCGTGAGCCACAGACGATGATGAAAAGCGAGAACACCAATAGTTCGGCTGTTCTCCTAGTCGAATCGATAGAGTGCGATACCATCGTGACCACATTGGGGGCAGTCAGTTACCTCGATACTGACTGCCGTTCCACAGTGACGACATTCGGCGATGACGGTGCTTCGTGACCGTCTCGTAAGTCGCTTCAGGAGATCTTTCATACGACCGCCTCCGTCGCTACTATCCCATCACGAATTCTATCTCGTTGTGCGCGAACCGTCTGGGTCGAAACGCTTGCTGCGTCTGCAAGTTCGGTCTGCAACACGTCGATGCCGTGTTCGTCGGTCGCGATGGCGAGACAACCAGCTGCCACACCGGCCGGGCTACACCCAGTCACGAGATTTGCTTTCGTCGCTCGTCTCGCTATCCGTTTCGCACGGTGTTCTACGGAATCTGGGATGTCGAGTGCAGAGGCCACCTGTGCGACGTACGACTGTGGTCGCGGCGGTCGCGCAGGAAGGCCGAGCTCAGCATTCAGAACGCGATACGCTCCTCGAAGCGTCGATTCGTTGGAGGGAGAGTACTCGGCAATCTCCGCAAGCGTGCGTGGGTGACCGAGACATCGAATCGTCGCATACACACATGCCGCTGCAATCGACTCGATCGACCGTCCATACAAGAGGTTATTGTCCTGAGCCGTCCGAAAGAGCGTGCAGGCACGGTCACGTACCGTCTTCGACATGCTGAGGGCACTCACCAGCCTGCGGATCTCGGTGAACCCGTGGCCGAGATTTCGATTCGATTTCGTGCCCCAACTCGCTCGCCAATGTTGGGTTCGAAGACGACGGAACTGCCGTCGTGTCGATTCTCGGTACTTCCCGAGCGTCGCTTCGTGAGCTGTGCTGAGTCACGGATGACCAGAGTGAACGCTGGTGTAGTAGCTGAGTGAAGGAGAACTAGAGTCCACAGATGGAGAGAACCGAACC
>NZ_JBPEHH010000150.1:0-7258 GCF_054177595.1 Haladaptatus ordinarius
AACTGAGCCCGGTTCTCTTTTTTTGTCGACGGCCGAATCGATCCGTCGAACCGTGTAAGAGTATCTTCAGCCGACGTCAGGAGGATTGGTGAGGCAAAATTCTTAGACAGGCTCTTCTATGTGTGAAATAGCCGTTGAGTAGTGATGCGGACCTACTAGAGGGATTTAACGTACTTATTATTATTTTTATATATCTCCATCGAACTTGATTTTTTCTGTACTAAGCCGTTCGAAGTCCTGCGACTCGTAAAATCCCACACCCACCTCGTTTTCAGCAAGGATGGACAACCGGAGTTGGTTTCCTCCCTGTGTGCATCATCGTTCGTTGACGATGGCCCATCGAATGGGTTGTTCCTCGTTATACGCGAAAATCAAGTGTGTCAGTATGATGATCAGGGGGCGGTCTATGAATGATATTCTCGCAGCAATACATTAGTCTGAGTGTCCTGCTGTGATCGCTCGCTGGACTGTAGATACGGTCAAGGTGAATCGGCTATTATATCATAAATTCAATGATTTATAACCTTCCATCGAATCAAAAAGATTGACTATTCTTCACAGCTGAGGATATCGCCCGCACACTCCTCGGGGACGAACTCACATGGCCGAGGAACGTCGCGACTTCGAACAAGCTACTCAACTGGACACTGACCAGTTTTTCCAGGAATGACCTCCTCCTCGCCGTAAACGGTGAGGCTTCCCACGGCACCGCACCGCTGGTTTGGGATATTTGCTGGTTGACGACCTATCGGTATGACAGACCGATGGCGGGGCCCCACCGCCGTTACTCCTATCCCGGCATGGGACTCGGAGTTATCTTGCTGACCGAGACACCACAGCGGTTCGAGAGGGTGTCTCGAACGTTCTGGGCCTCGGAGTCCCGATATTGTGCAATTGAGTGGGCGGTGTGACCGCCTCGGTGTCCGTCATATTATGAACCGATACTACTTAAATATCCGTAGTAGTGTCGATGCGTGGTTTGTGAAAGAGTTGTCGGATTCACTCCCGCCGTAAACGGCGGGATTCTCTCCTAACAGACAGATAGACTGTGGTGACTGCCTTGACGACCGACTCCTCCCGCCATAGTTAGTGGTTACTCGTTGTTTTGCAGTGCAGCTGCAATTGCTTCGAGTTCTGCCTTCCGGAAGGGTTGTGGCGTCTGGTCCGGATTATCATCGTCCAGTTCGCCGGCTTTCCAGAGGATACCAGCCCGCATCTGGGGTTTGGAGGGCAAATTGTGGGTGTTGATATCGTAGTTTACGGTCGTACAGATTGCAGCAAGGGCTTCTTTGGTGAAGGACGTTGATTCAATCCGTTCGTGTCTCCCGACAGCCTGTCGAATTTCGTTTCGAAGTTCGTTGACGGTTTGTGTCATAGGGACACTGGTGATGGGAATTGTTGTGTAGGTTCTGGTTTCTGCTGTGATCAAGCGTTCCTCGTTTCTTCTTGGATGATGAGAGAACAAAATCCCAGGCGAAACTATATACTCTTCCTTCTCGGTCTAGGTTCCCAGCAGAGGACTGATGATGAGAGACGATCTCAAAGATGATTTTGCCCTCTCAGAGGACGTTGCGTACCTCGATGCGGCGAATATCGGGCTTGTCCCGGAACCAGTCATCGAAACGGCGACGGAGAACTTCGCGGACATCGCTCGCGGTGGCAGTCGGGAACTAGACGAACAACGGGAGGCGATGGTCTATGACGGTCTGCGAGAGGAAAGTGCAGCCCTGTTCGGCTGCACTCCTGACGACGTTGCCATTTTCAGTAGTACGACGGAGGCGCTCAACATAATCGCCTGGAGTCTCGATTTGGGGAACGGGACGATCATCTCGACTGATGTCGAATTCCCCAGCGTCACTTATCCCTGGATGCGGATTGCCCAAACCCAGGATTTAGACGTGGTGCTCGTCGAATCCGAAAACTGGATTGTTCCAGAGGAAACGTTGCTCAGCCGAATTACGGCAGATACTGAGGTCGTCGTCTTGAGCCATGTGGAGTACCTCACGGGCCAGCGGTTCGACCTCCAACGCATCATCGAACACGCGCATGAGATGGGGGCGATTGTCGTCGTCGATGGCATTCAGGCTGCAGGATACCTCCCGGTAGACCTCCTGGAGATGGGCGTGGACGTCTATATCACTGGAAGTTACAAGTGGTTGCTTGCTCCCTTCGGCGCCGCAGTAGCATATATTGACGAGAATCTTCAGACAAAACTTGACCCCGCTTTCGTGGGCTGGCGGTCAGTCGAGGAGATGTGGGATCTCGACGCCACGACCCTCACGTATGCACCCTCAGCACGAAAGTTCGAGTACAGCACGAGTGCCTACGACGTCAAACTCGCGATGGCAGAATCAATCAAGTATTTGCGATCGATTGGGATCGAGAACATCTACGACCACAATCGAGAGTTGGTCACAATGTTGCGCCAGGAAGTACGCACCATCGACGGGACGGAAATTATTTCCCCGGGAACTGAAGGATCTCGCCTTACGTTCACTGTCGATGATATGGAGGGTGCTAAGATCGAACGGCGCCTCCAGAATCTGTCCAGGCCGATCGAGGTCAGCATCCGATCGGGGTTGATTCGGGTCTCACCCCATATTTACAACACGGAAGCCGACATCCGGTACGCAGTTGACCAATTCAGGGAGATTCTGGAAGGTCACTGATGGCCACCGAGCGGAACGGCCCCGTAATCAAGAATTTCAACAGCCCTATCCCGGTCTGATTCGTTAATCGGTGCTACTGGAAACCGGGATATTTAAGTAGCAATATGAAACACATTGCTGTACGTTTTCTCGCGTGAACGATTACGCGAAGCGTGTTCGATAATGTTACTTACGCTCGAGTCACTACTGCAATTAGAGACTGGTGCACAGCTTCTGAAACAACTACAACTTCTGATTTCTTCCATGGGGCCAGCGCTACTCATGCCGATAATTATCTTATCACTCGGCGTAGTTGTTCGATTACCGATACTCACCTCGATACGATCTGCCCTCCTCGTTGGCGTTGCATTCGTCGGTATATTTGCAGTCTTAGAGTTTGTATTAGGCCCGATTGGGGAAACCGTCCAAGCGCTTGCAGCGGTTTGGGAGCTGAATCTCATCGGGCTTGATATCGGATGGGCTCCTGTTGCAGGATTCACGTGGACAATGGGAGCGACTGTCCTTGTAATCCCGCTTGGGTTCGGAGTAAACCTTCTTTTGCTCGCATTCGGATGGACTCGTACCCTTGATGCTGATATCTGGAACTATTGGCAATGGGCGTTCAATGCAGCTGTTATTTATTTGATTACTGGAAACTGGGTACTGGGGCTTGCTGCTGCGATCATCACCGAGATAATCGTCCTGAGACTTGCTGATTGGACATCTGAACTCGCGCAAGAGTATTTCGACATCCCGGGGGCGAGTCTTCCACACGCACAGAGCGTTCTCCAAGCACCATTTGCATTCGCCATAGACCGGTTCCTTCGGTCGCTTCCAATCCTCGGCACACTGAACGCGAGTCCTGATGCTCTCGAACAACGTATCGGCACTCTCGGGAACCCGATTGGTTTGGGATTTCTCGTTGGACTGTTCATCGGTGTGCTTGCTCAACAGGCAGTGCTTGAAACGTTCCGAACAGCGATGTACGTCGCTGGGCTGTTAACGTTACTTCCCCGAATGGTTGAACTCCTCGTCGAGGGACTTGAGCCGCTAGTTGAACAAGCATCCGCTCGTGTGAACGGAAGCGAGCGGTTCGGAGGAGAAGAGGTTGTAATTGGTATTGATGCAGGAGCGATTGTGTTCGCGGACACGACGGCTGTTGTTGCTGGACTCCTACTTATCCCGTACGCACTCGGGCTCGCATTTATCCCCGGTGTTGTCGTCATGCCATTAGCGGATCTCGTCACGCTACCAGTGTTCTGCATGTGGGCCGCAGCAATTAGTCACGGGAATCTCGTTCGGACAGTCATCAGCGGTGGAATCATGACGACGATCGTCACGATTGCAAGCACACTCCTCGCGCCCTACATCACTGAAATGGGCCACATAACTGGCGGACTCCAGTCCATCGATACGAACGGGTCTCAACTTGTCTCGGCACTGAGTGTGGGCGGAAACTGGTGGTCACTCGGCCTCTTTGCCCCGTTAGGGATTCCGGATGACGTTAGCGGAATGGTGGCTATTGGAGGGGTTATAGCTGCGTGTTTTGCGTACATCTGTTATCGGTGGACAAGAGAGATGCCAACCATGGTGGCTGCTAACGGCGATGGCAAGAACGGAGAAGACTCCGAGAGTTCGACAGCGAACCAGCCAACGAAGACGTATGGACGATGAATCTGATCGCCAGGACTGACGACACTGACTTCGTCCCGGTCGTGTCCGGGATACAACGATACAGCCCTACCGAATTCCCAACGCTCGGATCACCCTCTTCTTTGTAGGAAGTCCATCGAACAAGTGCATATGTCTATTACGAACCACACCCTGGATGCGCTCGAACGTGACAATGTCGTTGTTGGCGCATGGCTCCTGTCCCAAAGTCCACGTGCGGCCGAAGTACTCTCACAGACGAGTATCGACTGGATCGGTATTGATACTGAACACGCTCCATACTCCCCTGAACGCGTTGAAGCCCTTGTCCGGGCAGTGGAGCCGAATGCCACGCCACTCGTGCGACTTCCTTCCGTTGAAGCAGCGACCTCCGGCGCAGCGAAGCACGCTCTCGACTCCGGTGCACAGGGGGTGATCGTTCCAAATGTCGAGAGTTCTGTTGACGCCGAAAATATTGTTCAAGCGACGCATTTTCCACCAACGGGTGAGCGTGGTGTCGCTGGTACCACACGAGCAAACGGATACGGAGAGAACTTCGACAACTATGTCACTGGTGCGAACGATGAAACACTCGTTGCCATTCAAATCGAATCACCCACTGCGATTGAATCTGTTGAAGAAATTCTTGCAGTCGATGGAATTGATGTCGCTTTCATCGGGGAAAATGACCTTTCAACCGCACTTGGCTATCCGGGCGAAACGGATCATCCAAAGGTAAAGCGGACTGTCGAGCGAGTACTGGACGTCGCGATGAAAAACGATGTGTATCCTGGCATTGCTGGTCGAACACCAGAAATACAAGCTGAGCGCTCTGCTCGGGGATTCAAGTTCTTCCTTCTTGGAGCTGATTTGAGCTTTATGCGTAGTGGCATCGAGGACTATCTGCTCGAATAGGCGAATGATCTCAGTAGCAGTGATTAGTACACTGACGGCGACCCGTGACGGACGAGAGACTGGACGATAATTTTGCAATCTGTTGATTTATTCACTCTTGGGGGAATCGCTACGTCACGAAACGATTGGATAAAAAACGCGATTTTAAGAATCTCATCAGGGCAGAACTGCTCGAATGCGAGTTCGCCGAGATTCCCGATCCGTTTGACGTCTACTTTGTCGCAGCCTTGGGAATACTCGAGATCCGATTCCCCGACGAAAGCAGGGAAATGCGGGGCATTCGAATACAACGATCTCTGTCCCGACTCGCGGGCGTGAACATGCCATACTGTACAAATCGTGGCCACGAGGAAGAGACAGACCACCGCTATTGCGGGAGGTATAGGGCGACTCGATGACCAATAATGACCTAAACACCGTCCAACTGAGATTCGACAAGGAAAGACTCACCAAACGACGACTGAGCGTGGGTCACTGAATGACGAACACACCGTCGACCGCTATTCTCGTCGAACGAACCTGGTCAAGAGGACGGAAATATGAGCGAGTAGCGTCAATTACAGATGCCGACCTATTTGCCGTTAGTGAACTTCACGAGATCATATTCACCGTCTACATGATTGACCACGCTATTATAGTAGCCAAGATCCCCTTCCTGTTCTAGTTGCTCGAGGATTGCGTAATCACGGGATGAAATAGCTGCTTGCATCTCATCACGCTCCATTGGCGATACCCATTGTACGTCTCCCTCGTCACTTTTTGAAATTGTCTCGTCATCGGTCGTTAGCGTACAGATGTGCATGAGGAGGTGATGTTGAACGGCACCTTCGTCTTGAAGCAGTTCAGAGACGACACCGACGTGACGATGGAAGGATGCGTCAATGGCTGCTTCTTCGGCGAGTTCTCGCTCAGCGGCATCGGCGAGATGCTCATCTGGTTCGACTTTACCACCTGGAATCGACCAGTAGCCAGCGTATGCTCCACGAGCACGCTTGATGAGGAGTATTTCATCGCCCTTTCGGACGACAGTGGAAACGACGGAAAGTGGACTTGCCATAACAGAGAGGGATAGTTTGATAACAAATAACTGATGGTTCTCTCGAACAGATTCGATATTCTTGATCGGCACCACTACTTGTTAAGATGATTCTAGAATACCCGTCGAAGAACCTGCTTAAGTCCAGTATCGACTTCTGATGCTTGCAAGATCTTGATTTCATTATCAAGCTGTTCGTCGAGCGAGGCAGTTTCCTCTTCGAGGTCTTGAATGACTAACAGTCCATTCCATCCATCACCAAAGTAGTCCTCTGTGTACGCGTCATCGTCATAGACAAACGCGTCATCCTGCCGGAGAAAGGCCAGATATTCGAGCGTCTCTTTGATTCCTTGGCGGATCGTCCCCGTGTTCGTGCTGTTTTTCACTTCGGTGATGAGGTAGTCGTAGTCACCATCCGGATGAGCGATTTCAAGGACGATGATATCAGGCCGGCCAGTATGTGTTTCGAATGATCGGTCCTGGAAGTACTCGTTCGCGATGTCGAACCCCGTTGTATGGACTTTTTCCGTCCGTGAGAGACCATCCTGGGTGTTGTCTGGGAGTGCTCGGAATGAGAGACCGCGGTCTCTGGCAGAGTTGTCGTGGTAGACGGTAATTTCCGTGCCACGATCGTTTGTGAGATGTGCGATCTCCTGACGATCCGTTTTGATGGTCTCGAACTGAGCGTTCGTCTCGTGGAGGTCTTCGAGCGTTGCGATAAATCGAAACAACACGAACAGTTCGAACAGCGTCTCGTCATCATCGGGTGTGATCGCTGTTTCACGAAGCAGTACCTCCAATTGCTCGCGGTCGCCGTCAAACAGTTGTCGGCGTTGGGTGAGCAGTGTCGGTACTTCCCAACCGATGTGAGAACTGAAGCTAAAGCGTTAGTCTAATTAGGAAGATGTCTGGTTGAGTGAATGTGTTCAATATCCCTCAGCCAGACGGTGTTCTTTCGGACTCGGACGTGAAAGATCTAGCGGAAGACGTTATCTGTCAGCTGCCATTG
>NZ_JBPEHH010000151.1:0-7183 GCF_054177595.1 Haladaptatus ordinarius
TCAACATATTCACGCCCTATCCAGCATCCAAGACAGTCTTCGTCTCATTTCGCGGTCTTTACCGTGTGAGGCGCAGCTTTTGCCGATGCAGTTATCGAGAGAGTGGACAACTAGCGAATATCCCAATCCAGCGGTGCGGTGCCGTGGGATTCCCGCGTCTTCAGGCGCGGGAGGATGTCAACTATGTCGTCGCTGGCGGGGTACTAACAGCGATTAACAGCCCGATAGCGCCGCCGAAGTACCTCTCGATGACCGGCGATTCCTGGTTCTTTGTGACCGGAATTATCATCTCGACGTTTGTTCTCCTCTCAACCGGATCCGGAATACTGTATCGGATGCTCACAAGATTCGACGATAGCCGCTCGCAGTTCGTTCTGATACTGAACTACGTCGGGCTTGGCTGTGCAGATGACCTTGATGCCAGCACGATCGCATTTCGTCCCCGTGGTGGAAGTCAAATCAAACAATTCCTCGCCGGTGACCGCTCGCTCAGACTGGTCACTGAACCCGATCGACCGGTAATTTCTGTCCCTATTGGCGGTGTGGATGAGTGAAACACTGCCGCATAGGACCCCCCGCCGTGTTCGCAGTGTTGACAGACGAGCTGGGTCACTCACCCGCCTGGAAGTTTTCGACGAATGCTTCGCGGATAGCCATCGGCGAGTCCTCGGATTCACGAACCATCGCCATAGTTCCCTCTGCTAGTTCACTGATCGTCTCCGAAATCGACCCGAACAGCGCCTGGGGCACGGCTCCGAACCGGGTTGCTTCAATACAGATGGTGTCGAATTCGTCCGCAATGTTCAGACTCGACCGATGGGGTAATTGATTCGACTGCCACAACAGGCCGGATTACGAGCGGCGACTTTTGAACCACCGAGTCACGCGTGACGTGATTCCAAGATCCCGTTTCGCCATGATGACGGTACTTTGCGCTCGCTGGCCGACCTCTTCAGGAATAGCCCCGAACACGACCTGCTGGAGAAGCCCTTCCCGGGACGCTCCGATGATTGTGAGGTCGTGATCGGCCGATTCCTCGACGATGGCATCAGCGATATCTGTACCGTCGATGATCTCCGTCGTCGTCTCGATATCTTCGAGTTCATCAACGATCGAATCGAGAATCGACTGCGCGTCGTCGTCACGGTCTGAGTCGTTAGACCGGACGTATATCACCTTGATGTGGGCATCGTTGCGCCTGGCGATGGCACGGGCAATCTCCGTTGCGAACTCGGCGTGCGGGCCGCCAGCAGTCGGCAGGAGAATCGAGTCCACTCTTCCGATAGACTCGCTGTCGGCGGCAGGGCCCACACGCTCGACTAGTACGTCACATCGAGCCTTGGTCACCACCTCGTCAACGTTACTACCCAGGACGAAATCACGACGCCGGGGACGGCTCCGCCAGCCCATCAGCACGAGGTCCATGTCGTCCTGTTCGATCGTATTGAGGATCGCCTGTGATACGTCGTGTCCAATACGGATTTTGCCACTCACCGGTACGTCCGGCTGCTCTTGGTTCGCAAATTCGATTGCTTGGTCAATGACAGCCCGTTCCTCATCCACGAACTGGTGCCCCTCTGAAAGCGGCGTCTGTTGTGGAACCGTGGCGACACTTACCGCTTCTATCTCGGCGTCTCGCTCCTCGGCAAGGTCGAGTGCCGTACGCATCAACTGCTCGACGGTCGCCGGATTCGCCACCGGGACGAGAATCCGTTGGTCGCGTTCCCGCCGCTCTTCGGCGGGCGCTTGCTCGGTTGTGACAGTCGGCGTCTCCTCTTCGAGTTTTGCCTCTTCCCGTGGTTGGGAGTAGAAGTAGTAGAGGAGGAGCCCCAGACCCATCCAGATAGTAGTCGTCACGAGGGCGATGAACCCATGCGAGTCCGGTCCCAGTCCGATTTCCATGCCCAGCGCCGAGAGGAGGAACGGCGTGAGCATGAACTGGAGGACGATGCCGATGAGCGGAGGCCACGGCATATAGGGAACTTCGTAGGTGCGAGGGAGGTCCGGGTGGGTCTTGCGCATCTTGATGAGTGTCCAGTTGACTTGGACGAACAACAGGATGAACATGATGTCTGCCGACGCCGCGACTGACTCGATTGGGAGTGCGACTGCCATCACCGCGATGAGCAGGGCCGAGAGGAAGATTGCCCAGTGGGGCGTTCGTTTCTCGGGATGGACCTTACTGAAGAACTCGGGGAGCGCTCGGTCACGCCCCATCGCAAACGAGACGCGTGACGAGGAGTAGACGGTTGCGTTCAGCGCACTCATCGTCGCGGTGAGTCCGGCAACGAGGAGCAAGGGAATGCCATATGGCACGAACTGGCCGGCTGCCTCAATTATGCCGAGTTCACCGAGGTTTCCAAGCAACTGCCACGTGGGCGCACCAGCGGGGACACCCGCCTGTTCGGCCAATTCGGGGATCGTCTCGATGCCCCCGATAGAGGCGAACGCGACGAGCACATAAATCGGCACGACGATGGCTAACGAGTAGAAGACGGCTTTCGGGATATTCTTGCCCGGATTGACGACTTCCTCTCCGGACTGAACGATGATCTCATAGCCCTCGAAGGCGATGTAGGTAAAGCCCATCGCACCAATAATACCAATGACACCGTTGGGTGCAAACCGGGGACTATTGAGGAATTTCGAGGGCCAGTTCGGCGTCTGTATCGTCGCCAGAATGCCGAAAGCGACGAAGACACCAAGGATAGCGACCTTAATGAACGTCACGATGACCCCGGCTTTCCCTGTCTCTTCGGCCCCACGATAGTTGATGTACGCGAACAGCGAGATCATCAAGACCGCCAGAATTTTATCAAGGAGTCCACGGCCGATGAACCCCAGCAGCTGGAATCCTTCGGTCAGAATGCCACCGTAGACCAGAAATTCAGTGAGGAACACGCCGAAGGTCACCGCGTACAGCGAACAGGCGATTGCGTGCGCGAACCAGGACATCCAGCCCGCGTAGAAGCCGTTCGGATCGACGAGTGCTTCTTTCACCCAGAGATAGCCCCCACCTGCCTCTGGGAACGCGGCGCCGAGTTCGGCATAGGAGACAGCTGTGAACAGCGCAACGAAGCCATTCAGAGCAAACGCGAGAATCAGTGCGGGCCCAGCGAGCCCCGCGGCGAAGCCCGTGAGGGCAAAGACACCGGCACCAATCATCGCCCCGACGCCAATGAACGTAATGTCGAAGAGACTCATGTCCCGCGAGAGTTCCGTCTCAACATCGCCGGATCCCCCCCGAGTAGCATCACCCTCCGTCTCTTTGGTCACACGATCTGGGGACTCGTCATCCATATCGAACACAATCAGACGCGGTATTAAAAAAGCGGGCGGCTTGGGGGTGATTCACTCCAACTCCTCGTCTGCGACTGGTCCGAGGTTCTTCCAGTGAATGTCGTCTGTTCCATCATATCTGTCTACTACTCGATTCGAGAGGTGGAAGCCGTGATCCATCGCGGCTTCCCCATCGTCTGGGAGCTTCTCGATCAGACGATCGGCGGCCCGACACAAGTCGACGAATGCGGCGCTGTCTGTTCGGGATACAAGGGTCAAGATCCGCCGCGAGACAGTCGTCGCGGCGGATCGACCCGATCGGGGTGGTCACGGTCGCGAGGATGTCATGGTGATTAACTGACGCTCGTCGCGGCGTGCCGCGACTCGCTTCGCGTGATTCGTGGCCAATCTGGAATCGATTACAGTGGCGACCTTGAACCAGTAATCTTGGAGGCTGCAGACCTCTCTACGGAGTTAGGAGAGATCTGGACTGACGGGCTGCAAGCGTATCGAGAAACGGAGGTTGACCATCATACTGTCGTGCACAAGCAGCGGTATGTGTCCGCTAAAGACGTCCATATCAACCAGGCAGGGGGTCTGTTCTCGCTCGTGACGCCGTGGCTGCAGAAGTTTCGCGGCCTGTCCAAGCAGGGCTTGGAACAGGCCGCTTACACCTTCGGCCTCATTCGGTCGTTGAACCTCGCCGGCGAATCCGTTGAAACCACCATCGACTGCCTCGTTCTCGGGGCTTTCCGCAGCTCTACATAAGAGCGATCCTCGTACAGACAGCGCGTGTTCGCGTTGTCTCCCGCCAGCGTTTGCTGGTCGTCGGCCGTTGCCGCGAACAGCGTGGACTGAGCACTCTCGGCTGATTGCTCGACGTCGGGCTGGTCATCGACGCCGAACTGACTCGCCGCTGGTCGATCAAGTCGTGAATCACGGTCGCGATGATCCACCTCTGCGCCGAAGTCCTCACGGGCGATGTCGACGCTCGATTCGCTGACATCGAGGTGCCCATCATAGCAGAACGGGTCGAGTGCTGCACCGATCTTTGTGCGCGTTAACTCACATTCAGTGAGTTCCGCTGCTTCAGGGCGTGAAAACTCCCCAAGGGCGCATTCGAATTTGAGCAGCCAGTGTCGCTCGTTCATTCATGTCGCTGGTTTTGGAACCACTCTGACGCGCGTTTGATGTGAAATGTAAATTCTCCAAATATTCAGATGAAACCTCGGTCGTTCTGTACGGTATTGTACACATGAATCAATACTCTTATCGTCCCCGACAGACTACTGTTTGAGGACGATGTCTACCCGTAACCAGCGTACACTGTCTTCCAGCACCGAGCATGCACAGGCAAGTACCGTTGTCATTGAGGCACTTCGGGAGTACGATGGAATTGATGTCGACGACGGAGAGTTCCGGCTCTATGACTTCATCGAGCCTGACGCTCTCGATACCATTTTTAGCCACAGGCCCACGGCGTCTGTATCCATCCAATTTGAAATACGAGAGGCAACCGTCACTGTTTGGCGGACTGCCGACGAAATCTTGGCTCGCGTCGGTCACAGCAGCGAATAGCTGGCTCGAAAAATGCAGTCACTCGGAGATGGATTCATTGACGAGCACAACCACTCCATTACCATCTATCGCGGACGAGTCCGCACATCGGCCGGGGCGCGTTTCGTTCCGGCCCGATGCATGGGCGGGTGAGCGTTACGAGTGTTGAAACCGTTATCATCGTCCAAGTCGATGGGGCTGAGAAGCATTTGGCCCAAATTTATTTCTTCCTATAGTATATTGAATACATACGGGATACTGATGGAGTATTGGATAGATTTGTCAAGACTGGTGGGTGGTACCACATGACATCCAGAGAGCACTCAACACGCTACTGCATGAACCGACATCCAAACCGACTGAGTGAGGGGAGTCCCCCATGACCCGACACACTAGCACAGGGACATCCAATGGGCAGGCACCATCACTCTCACTCGACGCGTGTTTCGAGATCGTCGCCGACCAGTGGCGTCGTCACCTGTTGTGTTACTTTGCCAGTGCCACGTCGCGCACCGCGACCATCGATGAGCTCGTCAGCAAGCTTATTCAGAAGAACTCCACGACGGCCACCACCAACGAGCGGATGGTTAGAGGCAGATTGCTGCACACCGATCTCCCGAAGCTAGCTGCATTCGGCGTCATCGACTATGACCAGCGGGATGAAACCGTCCGCTATTACGGATGCACTGAACTCGAGGCGGTCGTGACGGTTGCAGCACGTATGGAACAGTCGCCGTGACTTTACCGGCGGCCAAGGCGAATGCCACGGGGCTTGACCCCGAGGCGGTTCACGAGTGTTCCATGCCGAGTGCGAATAGCAGTGCTATTTGTCGTCGTGTCAATACCTCCGTCGTTGAATATCCGGTTCACCATCGTATCTTGATCAGTGGGGGGGTATCGCTTCGACACTGGGCCAGACCGTTAATCAGGGAGGCGGTGGACATCCAGAGTATGCAGAAGCGAGAGTATATCTATCTTCACCGGTTGCTCGTCAGCGTCGCTGAGTATTTCCAAACCACTGCCGGTATGCCTGCGACGGAGCTTACAGCATATACTCGCCTCGAGATCCATCCGCTTGACTTTCGCCGATCGAAAGCGGACCACCACACGGCGGTAATGACGCTCGGAACGGCTCTTTACGAGTGGGCGATGCAGGATGGCGAGCTTCTGGAACGGCCCACAGTCAACTGACCGATATTCCCCTCCCAAGAGTATGGTGAATCGACCCGACTGGATATGGTTACGCGTTATTCATCCGCTGGCTAGTCCTCTCACCGCAGATCTCGCACAACGCAACCCGATACGGTTCGCGCGAGAATTTCACGTTCTCTGTTTCCTTGCTCTCGGTGCGTATCTCGACCGAAATCTGGTGCGTGGTATTACGGTTGCAGTTTTCACAGTGTTCAGTGACTGACTGAAACCCCCGGCGTTTTGCTGTCATACTGTCCCTCTTCCAGTCGGCACAACTACCAGTTTGAGTATAAAGAGCGGCCTTCGTTAGTCTGGGTTCGAACGGTTTGGATCGAGTAATGACGCTTGAACCGGTCTCAACGGCCGACAATCCCCACCGAGAAATTTCGGGTGCGGTGTCCACTGGCCGGGAGGATGCGATTGTTCACCGCCATGCGTCTAGTTCTGCTGCGGCTGCACGGTCGATCGCGATCCACGCATCGTCTTTCGTGATGTCTGCGATGATCGCTGTCTCAGAGCTCTTCCCAGAAAATGTCGTGTCGACCGCGAACACAATCTCGGATTTCTGGTTCTCTGCGTCCCGTGTGTTGCTTTTTGAGTCGATCATTACTCTCAATTGCTACTGATAATTGGTCGGCTATTCCGCTTTCTCGGCTCCACTTCAATTGCGGAATTGTTGTGGCTCTAAAAGGGGGTTCTGACCAAATCATCAAAACGATAGTACTGTGCTATCGTGTTGCACTATTGCGTGTCTCTAACCGTCATTCCATTTTGGGATAATAGTAGCTCGATACCACTCACACGATAGCAATGTCACAATTTTAGGACGCGGAAGATAAATCGATATACTGTGACGCTCGGAGGATCCATGCAACGAGTGGTTCAAATGGGGTTCGGCGACGAAAAACCGTGTTGGAACGCTACTCGGTGTCTCGTCGTCCGGCTGAATCTGCCGCACGTCCGCGGCGAGATTGTTGATGTACGCCCGCAGCGTCTCCATGTCCTCACGCGCCTCCTCTAGCGTTTTTGCCTTCACTTTCGCTAGTTGTCCACTCTCTCGATAACTGCATCGGCAAAAGCTGCGCCTCACACGGTAAAGACCGCGAAATGAGACGAAGACTGTCTTGGATGCTGTGATGGGGCGTGAATATGTTGA
>NZ_JBPEHH010000152.1:0-7181 GCF_054177595.1 Haladaptatus ordinarius
GTAGCCTCATTACGCACCAATCCGGACAGCGGCTGAATCAGGCGACTGATTCAGTCGCCTCATTCTGGCTACTACGTGTCAGCAACTGGTCTCTTGAGCCAGAGTGGACAACTAGCGAATATACTCACTAGTGATTCAACATTGTCAGAAAATCGTCGGCGTCTACGAGTCCAGCGGAATAGTAGTTACATTTCCCTCAACTCGCTGAAATCGCTGAACCGCTCACTCTCCGAAGCGATTGGTGACTTCGTTCTCCTGAGACAACCCTAGGTACCGGATATCGTCGAGTTCTGTCGGTGAAATCCAATAGACGTCCCTGTCGGTGAAATCCAATAGACGTCCTCGCCACCAATCGTTGTCGGCGCCGTGGTGAGCGGCATAGAATCGACTACTTCTGAAAGGTCTCTCGTTGACAGAATGAACGCACAAGGTGAAGCACCGAACTGTTCGACCCGTTCGGTGAGCCACCCACCATTGGGTTCCGCAAGGACTACTGGGCTTTCAGGAAACCAACCAAGATTTGCCTCGAAATCAACGGAATCTGCGTTAACTCTATCTTTGTATGGTATTGGGTGATCGAAGGCAGTTCGGAATTCGCTAACGGCATCGTCAAGGTTTGGTATGCCGAGAATAACGCGTTTGACCCCTACGAGCGGTGAATCAGCAAGAGAACCGGTCGGCGACACGCGGCGGTCACGAGGGGTGTGATCTTCGATCAAAAAAGGGAGAGTCGACCCAGGTTCACCCTCTCCAGGAAAAGCGAGTTCCCACTCGACGGTAACACCATCGGGTCGATTTCGGGTAAAGGGTGTTGGCCCCTCAACAGTAATTCCCCGATCGCGTAAGGTTTGAACGACAGTCTCTAGATTTTCGACCTGAAGACACCACGCACACGGCCCACCATCTTCTCGAATATGTGTGTTCCACCACGATGCCTTCTCCGCTTCTGGAAGGGTAGAGATGAGTTCAATATAACTCCCATCTCGAAAACCGACAACGAACATGTGAGTTGTTCCATTTGAGTGAGCACCTCCGTACTCGGTCGCAAACCCTGCCGAATTGAACGCGTCAACGAGAGTGTCAATAGCGCTGCCAGCGACAGTAACATGGTCGATGGATTGGAGCATATTCGATCCGTAGAGAGCCATTCGCAAAATGTTATTGTTGATGTGTTGTCTGTGGCGCTATTGGACGTTCGATGCAGAAGGCAATGCGAGCATCAGCCACCAAGGAATTGCCGACGAACCTCCTCATCGTTGAGAAGCGCCTTGCCGGTATCCTCGAAACGATTTTCACCTTGAGTGAGGACGTACCCTCTGTCACACCGTTTGAGCGCTTCTTTTGCGTTCTGCTCAACCATGAGGACTGCAGTCCCTTCCGCATTAATCTCCTCGATTTTGTCAAACATTTCACCAACGAGATCCGGTGCAAGTCCGGCACTTGGTTCATCAAGCAGTAGTAAGTCCGGATTGAGCATCAGTGCACGTCCCATCGCGAGCATCTGTTGTTGTCCGCCACTCATAGTGCCTGCCCGCTGATCACTCCGCTCGTTGAGAATCGGGAAGCGCTCGTAGACGGACTGTAGTTGTTCCTCTGAGATGCCGCCTTCGATATACCCTCCCATCCGAAGGTTCTCCTTGACAGTGAGAGTAGAAAATACATTCTCTGTTTGTGGAACGTAGCTAATCCCATGTCTGATGATGTCCTCGGGCGATTCATTGCTGATTTCGGTGTCGTTGAACTGAATCGACCCACCCATGTGAGTCGTCAATCCGAAGATCGTCTTCATCACAGTCGACTTACCTGCTCCGTTTGGTCCGACAATTGCGACGTATTCTCCCTCATCAACCGTGAGGTGAATGGATGAGAGTATCTGTAGCTCATTATACCCTGCATCCAATTCTCTGATTTCGAGAAGTGTCATATATATGCTCTTTGAACATCGACAACAATTCTCTCACACTTCATCTATCACCTTTTCGTATGCGAAACCATTTAAATCATTCGTGGAGTTCTTCTCCTTGCACTTGCGAAGATTGTACGAGCGCATTCCGGACTCGACGTGAAATTGCTGGATAATCGAAGGGTGGTCTCGCTTCCGGTTCGACAGGTTCGACATGGCAGACGATAAGTACCGCGTCGTCTGATGCAATTGCATCTCGATACGCCTCTCTAAACGCTTCGTCCGTTTTGACGGCTGTCGCCTGGAGACCACATGCCGCAGCGACTCCTTCAAAATCGGTATGCTGAGAGTGCGTTGTCTGTCCACCAGTCGTCCCATAGATATCGTTGTTCCACAGTACTATCGTGAGATTAGGAGGGTTGTACTTACTTACTGTTGAGAGAATTCCCAACGACATCAGCAAGGAACCATCTCCGTCTAGAACCGTGATAGGGTCATCGGTGCTCAGTGCAAGGCCTAACCCGACCGCGGTTGTGACGCCCATGCTTCCCCACTGGTAGAAGTTGCGGGAGCGGTCAGGATCCGTGACGGCAGCAAGTACGTACGACGCAAAGCCCAGATTCGAGACAAAGACGGTTTCGGGCGTTTCTTCTGCCACATAACGTGTACACTCGTACTGGTCTGCTGCCACCGATGAATTATTTTCTGTCATTCGCTTTCCACCTCCATTTTACGACCAGTAATCGTCTGTTCCAATAAAACGATGTACGGTGATTTCGTTGCAAACGCAGTTTCTCCAGCCATCTGTACAGACTGTTCGACGTCTGTTGTTGAGCTAAGTACTGTGTTTCGAACCCCGAGATCATCTAAAATTCGATCGAGATTGTATCCGCCTGGTACTTGAGCAATGTTGAATTCACCGAGATTCCCTCGCCGTGTAACAATCCCGAGGAACGGTATCCGGGCAGGAATGGTAAGAGAAGCGATCGCATTGATCGAGTTTGCGAGTCCGCTCGACTGACAAAGTAGTGCCCCGCGTCGTCCTCCAACCCATGCGCCAGCAAGAATACCGACAGCTGTCTCTTCCCGTTCGACGAGCACTGTCTCGAACTCTGGGTCGGCTTCGACCGCTTCGATTAACGGTGCAATTTTCGAATCTGGGAGATACGCGACGAACTCGACATCTGCTCGCTTCAATGCTTCTACGCTGTCTGCAACCCATGCTTTCATGATTTATCTGTTTATCAGTGTGTGTATTTTAGTCGCTGTACCTCGATGCGAGTGTGATGTCTGGAACCGATTCATCGACTGATATTCGCACATACGTTCTTCGTTTGTGTGAAGTTCTCGATTGCTTCGAGTCCCTTTTCCCTGCCGAAGCCGCTCATTTTGTAGCCACCGAACGGTGTTTCGACACCACCTGCGAACCACTCGTTGATGTAGATTTGTCCCGCCTGCACATCCCGTGCAAATCGGTGAGCACGGCCGTTATCTTTGGTAAACACTCCGGCAACGAGGCCGTACTTCGTATCGTTCGCTTTCTGAATCGCATCTCGTTCATTTTCGAATGTGGTCACCGAGAGAACGGGACCAAAAATCTCTTCCTGTGCAATACGAAGGTCGTTTTCAACACCGTCGAAGATGGTTGGCTGGATAAAAAATCCGTTACCGTCGAGGGTATCGCCACCAGTAACCGGATCATCGACCTCGGCTCGACCGACGTCAATGTAGTCACAGATTCGTTTGAACTGAGTTTCCGAAACGATCGAACCGACGTCCGGGTCTTCTCGCCCCGGGCCAATCGAAAGTTGCTCAGTTCGCTCGGTGAGTCGTTCGAGGAACTCATCGTGGATATCTTCCTGGAGGAGGAGTCGGTCACCGGACGAACATACCTGTCCTGCGCTGAGTCCAAAGATCGAGGTTACCGTACTATCGAGAGCCCGTTCGAGGTCTGCATCGGCGAAGACAACATTCGGATTCTTTCCACCGGCTTCGATATGAACTGGGTTGAAATTCTTGACAGCGAGTGTCGCCACCTCCTGGCCGGTTGGAACGGACCCAGTAAAGGCGATACCGTCGATTTCTTCGTGTCCTGCAAGTGGAGCTCCGGCTTCTGGTCCGAAGCCATTTACTACATTTAGCACACCAGGAGGGAGCCCGATATCAAGCGCGAGTTTTGCTACCTCAACGGCTGTCAAGGGAGTCTGTTCGGCGGGCTTGACCACAGCAACATTCCCAGCTGCCAACGCTGGCGCGACAGTTCGCCCGAACAACATCACCGGAAAGTTCCATGGAACGATATGACCTGTCACACCTAATGGTTCTTGGATAGTATAGTCAACGTACTCTCTCGTCAACGGGATGCTCTCGCCATGTATCTTATCAGCGATTCCTGCGTAGTATTCGAAATACCGCGCTCCCACTGCAATGTCGTGTTTCGCTTGCGAGATTGGTTTCCCGTTTTCTCGGGTCAGGATGTCAGCAAGGTCGTCAGTATTGTCGCGAAGTGTGCTTGCAATATCTCGAAGGAGTCGTCCACGCTCCTCAGGGGCGAGTGCTTGCCAATCGGCTTTTGCATCGATGCTACTTTTGATAGCTTGGTCGATATCAGTAGCACTACCAGCTGCAGCTTCAGCAAACGCCTCCTCGGTTCCCGGATCGACGATAGGAAACGTTTTGCCGGATTTCGCAGCGACTTCTTTTCCGTCGATAATATGACCAGTGACACCACTGGTTGTCTCTCCGTCGGTCATGTGGATTGGTGACAAGGTTCGAGTGTAAGTATATTCAAAGTTTGGGTTTACTGAATTGCAAAACCCAAAAACTAGTTAGAGGGAAATCACCGGCACTGTCTAGATAAGGAAAACTCAGTGACAGCGGTACGATTGACGAGGTTTTATGCACCGTTCGAAAGCGACTGGTTCTTGATAATGAGATCGGTTGCACCGTGAGAAGACGGAATTCAATTGCTTCACCGAAAATCGAGTCAAAATGAGACGAAGAGATTCGTTATCCATTCACGGTAGAGACGTTGAAACGCCACTCTACACCAGAATCGCTTAACTAGACAGTGCCAAATCACCTGTTGTGTCCATCCCGTGGTGTTTTCCAGAAAAGATAGACGACAGGCAAATACTTATAACGACGTGGAATTTTGACAACTACAGCGCACATCGCATAACCGAGGCAGTCAAAGCTGATGTGCACTGAGCACCAATCGACTACGAGTCATCCGAATAATGACAGACAATAGCACGACATCCGGTAAGACGGGTAGTACCTATATCCTTGATGCACTTGAACGCGAAGGGATTTCGAATCTCTTCGGTCTCATCGGGGAGGGTAACTCACATCTAATCGATAGCACGAACGACCACTCAGTCGAGTTCACGTATGCACGCCACGAGCAAGTCGCCGTCGGGATGGCGGATGGCTATGCACGACTTACGGGAGATGTCGCGGTCTGTACACTCACACATGGCCCTGGCGTAACGAACGGCGCGACTGGTATCGCTGCTGCCGATCGCGACAACGTCCCTCTCGTTATCCTCGTCGGTGATACCGGATTTTCCGGCCGTGAAACGTCTCTTCAGTACCTCGATCACAAGACATTCACCGCACCGATATCCGTTTACCAGACTCGCGTTGAGACGCCAGAAACACTTCCAGAGACGCTTCGACGAGCCTTTGCTAAGGCGCGTGCTAACCGGGGGCCTGCCATTATCGAACTGCCGACCGACATTCAGGATGCATCCGCACCAGAGATCGAGTATCGACCAATTCCTCGCGTGAAGCAACATATCCATCCGGATCCCACTCACTTAGAGGAGGCCGTCTCGTTGCTCTCCGAGGCTGACCACCCCGCAATCCTTGCAGGTGGCGGTGCAATGCACGCTGATGCTGCAGATGCAGTCGTTGCCCTCGCCGAGACAGTCGGTGCACCAATTGCCACGACCTACTTTGCAAAGGGCCTCTTTGCGGACGACCACCCACTGCACTCGGGAATTGCCGGGACGTTCATGACTCCAGCGAACGACGAACTTCTCTGGGATACGGACGTCATCGTCACCGTCGGTGCCCAGCTCTCGGGTAAGTCGACGCGATATGGAGCGCTCTTTGAGGACGCTGAAGTCATTCAAATCGACATCGATCCCAACGCCCTGGGGCGTCATCGCGACCCAACAGTCGGGATACTGGGTGATGCACGAGCAACGGTTGAACATCTTGCCGATAGCCTGGAAGCATACCCCGATCGTACGGCGACCATCAAATCGACTATACAGAGTGTCGGGACGACCCTCGATTTCGATTCCGAAAGTACGTCCGAGTGGATCGATCCACGTGAACTCACTATGTCTGTCGCAGACCGTGTTCCCGATGACGTCATAATCACTGTCGACTCCGGGAACAACACTGGGTTCCCCGCTGTTTTCCATCCCATCAACGACGAGGGTCGGATGTTTATCAATGGGAATTTTGGCACGATGGGATATGCGTTACCAGCGGCAATCGGTGTCCAGTATGGTGCACCAGACAAGACCGTTGTCTGTTATGCAGGAGATGGCTCTCTTTTGCAGGTGATACAGGACATCGAAACTGCCGTTAGACTAGAACTCCCGATCGTTCTCGTCGTGCTGAATGACGAGAGTTATGGTATTATCCGGCATCGGCAACTTCTCGAGTTTGAGCGGCAGACTGCAGCAGAGTATTCCAGTCCTGACTTTGCAACGATTGCGAGAGGATTTGGTGCACGTACAGCAACCGTACGCTCAACCGCAGACCTTGACGTGTTAGACGACTTTTTGGATGAACGACCGTCGATTCCACTCGTCCTCGATGCGCGTACCCACCCAGACGTTGCACGTCCAGGATTCCCCCCGTACTGACGAGCGAACACCCGATACAGCCCGGTCGATTTCTCATCGAATCTGGGGAATTCCTATTTGTTCGACATTCTCGAGAGTGGAATAGCGGATAAGTAGGTATGCAGATTCACCGATTTTGTAGCAATACATTCTCCGTACAGCAGTCTTTTGTGGGATTGTCTCCCAAAGGCCGTATGGCCTCAATTCCGAACGACAAACTCGATCTGTTCGAGAAGCCGTCAATTGCGACGTTCGCGTCGTTCCTTCCGAACGGACATCCGCAGGTCACGCCAGTATCGGTAGTTCCCATCGTTCCTGATTACTGACTCGGTTTCTGGGGCGAGACGAGAGTAGCTGGCGCGGATGAGCGAATGATTCAACCAAAGACGGCGGTCTCACTCCAGTGAGAGCGC